>CAZTZL010000003.1:6262-83885 GCA_964617625.1 uncultured bacterium | reverse complement strand
GTATTTAATTATCATTTGGATTTTGATATTTGGTTTTGCGTCGTTTAATTGGGAGTTTTCGAAAATCAAAATCATTAAATTAAATTGTCCTTAATTTGAAATGAAATGTTGTTTCACATGTTGATGAAAGGCTGCAGAGGTTCTGAAAATGGGTAAGATCCTGGACACGATAGATTTTCCGAAGGATTTGAAAAATATCGATTTGCAGGCGATGGAAAAATTGGCCGGCGAACTGCGCAAATTCGTGATTGAAACCGTGTCCCAAACCGGTGGACATCTTGCTCCCAGTCTGGGAGTGGTGGAACTTACGCTCGCACTGCATTATGTGTTTGATACTCCGAAGGACAAACTGGTGTGGGACGTGGGTCATCAGGCTTATGTTCATAAAATTCTCACGGGCCGGAAAGACCGCTTCCACACACTCAGACAGTATCAGGGCATCAGCGGATTTCCACGTATCGATGAAAGCGAATACGACTGCTTCGGTGTGGGGCACGCGTCGACCGCAATATCGGCTGCGCTTGGTTTGGCCGCGAGCCGTGACCTCAATAAGGAAGATTACAAAGTCGTCGCCATTGTGGGTGACGGTGCTCTTACAGGAGGGATCGCTTTTGAAGGGCTGAACAATACAGGCGCTGCCAAAAGAGATCTCATCGTCGTGCTGAATGACAACCGAATGTCCATTTCACCCAATGTCGGCGCGCTTTCCAAATGTTTTACACAGGTCATTACAGGATACTGGTACAATAAAATCAAGAAAGACATCTGGGAGCTGACAGGGAAACTCCCCAAAGGGTCCTCGTTTGTCCGGGATATCGTGCACCGTATCGAAGAAGGATTGAAATCAATGGTTGTTCCTGGCCATATTTTTGAGGAACTGGGATTTCGATATTTTGGACCGATCGACGGCCACGATTTGAATGTACTCATCAAAATTTTTACCGAAATCAAGAAACTCAACGGCCCCATTCTCGTTCACTGCATTACAAAGAAAGGGAAGGGGTACAAATATGCGGAAGAGGATGCGACGAAATTTCACGGTCTGGGATCGTTTTGTCCTGAAACAGGAAATTCCCAAAAGAAAAAAAATCCCTCCTATACGGAAATTTTTGGAAAAACACTTGTTCAACTGGCTGAAAAAGATCCGAAGATTGTGGGTGTGACGGCCGCCATGGCGGACGGAACCGGATTGATCCATCTGGCAAAACGATTTCCCGATCGGTTTTTTGATGTCGGTATTGCCGAACAACATGCCGTGACTTTTGCAGCGGCGTTGGCATTGAACGGATTGAAACCCGTAGTGGCGATTTACTCGACTTTCCTTCAAAGGGCATTCGATCAGGTGATTCATGATGTAGCGCTTCAGAAAATTCCTGTTGTATTCGCTTTGGACCGGGGTGGTTTGGTCGGAGAAGATGGCCCGACGCATCATGGTAATTTTGATTTGAGTTATCTCCGTCTCATTCCCAATCTGGTTCTCATGGCCCCGATGGATGAAAACGAACTTCGCGACATGATGTGGACGGCGTTTCAATATAAGGACGGACCCATTGCATTTCGTTATCCCCGGGGCGCAGGTCCGGGTGTTTCTTTGCGAAAAACATTCGAAGAGATTCCCATAGGCAAGAGCCACATTGTACGGGAAGGAAAAGACGCGGCCATGCTGGCTGTTGGAGATATGGTTATACCATCTGTGCAAATTGCAAAAAAATTAGAGGAAAGAGGAATTTCTGTCCGGGTGGTCAACGGGCGTTTTATCAAGCCGCTTGACAAGGAAATGATTCAGGATATTGCAGATCGTTTTCCAGTCATGGTCACCATTGAAAATAATACCGTAATAGGAGGATTTGGAAGCGGAGTCGCTGAAATTCTATCCGAATATAAAGACAAAAATATTGTATTTCATCGATTCGGACTTCCGGACCGGTTTATTACGCACGGAAATCGCTGTGATCTGATCAATGAGATCGGAATGGATGAAGAAACATTGGCGCAAAGGATTGAAGATCTGGTTGTCGGCGTACGGAACAAGAAGAAAAAATAGCTGATGATTGTCCCAGGTTATGGAATTGAATGATGAAGTTTGGTATTATTGCAAATATTAAAAAAAATCGGGTTATCGATGTCGTTGTTCCTTTTATCGAATGGCTGCTTTCCCGAAAACAGCAAGTTATGATTGATCAGACACTTCAGGATCTGATTCAATTCAAAGAACCGCACATACAGGTTGTCCCGGTTACCGTCTTATCAGGAAAAAGTGACTGCGTCATCGCCATGGGAGGCGATGGAACCATGTTGACTGCCGCCCGGCTTGTGGGGAAATTGGAAAAACCGATTCTGGGAATCAATCTGGGAGGATTGGGATTTTTAGCAGAAGTGGGTGTTGAGAATTTATACCATAAAATGGAGCAGGTGCTTGCCGGTCAATATACCATTGAATCCAGAATGGTTCTTAAGGTTGGGATTTCTGGGGATTTACCGAAATCCGAATATTTTGCGTTGAATGACATTGTATTGAGCCGGGGAGGAGGTCCCAGGATTATTCAGTTTGATGCGACAATCGATGGTAGCTATTTCAGCACTTATTATGCAGACGGGATTATCATTGCCACTCCCACCGGGTCCACGGCATATTCTTTGTCTGCCTGGGGACCGATTGTTGCTCCATCTCTGGAATCCATGATTTTAAATCCGCTCTGTCCCCATTCACTCACGGCAAGGCCGACAGTTGTTCCGGTTTCAAGCATCATTGGTCTTGAAATCCGAAGTTCCGATGTAAAAGCTTCGCTCGTTATTGATGGTCATCAAAATATTGAAGTGACCTCAAAAACCCAAATTCGAATCGAAAAAGGTGAATACAGCATTCGTCTTGTTACATTTGAAGATCACAATTTTTTTGATATTCTGAGAAGAAAACTTCATTGGGGAAGTTTGCCAAGAAAGTAAAACTCCGCCAATTTGCCAAAATAACCACATTATTAAAAAATTCTTCTTGACTTTTATTTTAAATTAGGTATATTACATACTCGAAATTGGCACTCTTTATAACGGAGTGCTAAAATTACATGTTATATGTAATTAATAATAAATAGATAAGGAGGTTTTCATGAAAATTAAACCTTTGTCAGATCGTGTTGTTATTAAGCCTGCACCAGCTGATGAGAAGGTTCAGGGCGGTATTATTATTCCTGATACAGCAAAGGAAAAGCCTCAAAAGGGAGAAATTGTGGCCGTAGGACCGGGAAAGGTTTCGGATGCGGGACAAACTATTGCTCCTTCGGTAAAAGTTGGGGACACGGTTCTTTATGGCAAGTATTCCGGAACCGAAGTTACTATCGACAATGAGGAGTATCTTATTGTGCGGGAAAGTGATATTCTTGCAGTTATTTAAATCATTAACAAATTAAAAAAGATAAGAATTATTTTAGCAAGGAGGATGATGAGCTATGGCAAAAATCATTAATTATGGAGCCGAAGCCCGTCAGGCCCTGAAACAAGGTGTTGATAAGCTTGCGGAGGCTGTCAAGGTAACTTTGGGGCCCAAAGGGCGAAATGTAGTCATTGAAAAAAAGTTTGGTTCTCAAACTGTTACCAAAGATGGTGTGTCAGTTGCAAAAGAAATTGAATTGGAAGATCCCTTTGAGAACATGGGAGCTCAGATGGTCAAGGAAGTAGCGTCCAAAACCAGTGATGTTGCCGGTGACGGAACCACGACAGCGACTGTTCTGGCACAAAAAATATTTAATGAAGGAATGCGTAATGTGACGGCTGGAGCAAATCCAATGGATTTGAAACGGGGTATTGGAGATGCTGTTCAGGTTGTTGTTGAAGAACTTAAGAAGATGAGTAAAACGGTTACGGATCGAAAAGAAATTGCGCAGGTGGCCTCCATTTCAGCAAATAACGATTCCACAATTGGTGACCTGATCGCCGATGCAATGGAAAAAGTCGGCAAAGATGGTGTGATTACGGTCGAAGAAGCCAAGACCACCGAAACCAGCATGGAAGTGGTTGAAGGGATGCAGTTCGACAGGGGATATATTTCACCCTACTTCGTTACAGATCCCGAGAACATGGAAACTCTTCTCGAAGATCCGTTCATCCTTATTTATGACAAAAAGATCAGCGCTATGAAAGATTTGCTGCCCATACTGGAGAAGGTTGCTCAAATGGGCAAACCACTGCTTGTAATTGCTGAGGATGTCGAAGGCGAAGCTCTGGCAACACTGGTGGTGAATAAATTAAAAGGAACATTGAAGGTGGCCGGAGTGAAAGCTCCCGGATTTGGTGATCGCCGCAAAGCCATGCTCGAGGATATCGCTGTGATTACGGGCGGCCGTGTTATTGCCGAAGAAGCTGGTTTTAAATTAGAGAATACCACAACGGCCGATCTGGGTTCGGCAAAACGAGTCCGGATTGATAAAGATAATACGACAATTGTTGAGGGTGCCGGACAATCCAAAGATATTCAAAGTCGAATTGGCCAAATTAAAAAACAAATTGAAAACACGACATCCGATTATGATCGAGAAAAACTGCAGGAACGCCTGGCCAAGCTGGCCGGCGGTGTGGCAGTCCTCAATGTGGGTGCAGCCACTGAAATCGAACTCAAGGAGAAAAAAGCCAGAGTGGAAGATGCCCTGCATGCAACCCGTGCTGCAGTCGAAGAAGGGATAGTGCCCGGAGGCGGCGTTGCTCTTCTCCGATGTATCCCTGCTGTTGCAGCAATGAAAGCAAAGGGCGATTTTAAAGTTGGTATCGAAATTATCAAACGGGCGCTTGAGGAACCTGTTCGTCAGATTGTCAATAATACAGGTTTGGAAGGCTCGGTTGTCGTCCAGGAATTAAAGAATAAGGAAGGGAGTCAAGGATTTAATGCCCAGACCGAAACCTATGAAGATCTGTTAAAGGCTGGTGTTATTGATCCGACCAAAGTCGTGCGGATCGCATTGGAAAATGCTTCCAGCGTATCCGGGCTACTTCTGACTACAGAAGCTGTTATTGCAGAACAACCCAAAGATGAGCCTGCAGCTCCACCCATGCCTCCAGGTGGTTACGGCGGAGGAATGTATTAGAATTTTGATTGATTCGGTTATAACGTCGAAAAATAACTGATCATTCTGCGGTTTTTTTTACAAATCACTTTGTAAACGAATACTCAATCTATAAAACCCCCTCCCATCTGGCAGGGGGTTTTATTATAATTATTCAAATGAAATAATTGGGAATTAAATTAATTTGTATCTAATTTTTGTTTGACATTCTATGATATTCTAATTATATTTTCAGACAATTTGTTTTAAATATTTAATTTTAACGGGAGGCAAGGTATGAGAGTACAAAAGTGGTTTCAAGTTTTTCTGTTTTTGATGCTGTTTGTTTCTATTGTATTTATTGGGACCGGATGCGATATGCTGAAAGGACCCAAAGGAGACAAAGGGGATCCAGGAACAGGTGGCGGCACAACAGGTTCATGGCAGAGCGCTACCGGTATTTTTGAGGACAATCTCTGCGTCATTGGTATTATTGACGAGTTTGATGATTTTGTAACCCATATCGGTACGGGCTGGGCGATTGCTCCGGATAAAATAGTGACCAATGCCCATGTCGCATATGGCGTTTACGATGTTTGCCGGGATAATACTTATGGACTTAACAATGCCAATGACAAGATCGTTGCTGTTAAAAACAATACCTACACCGGTGAAGCCGGAACCTATGAACTCATCGAATGTGCTGTTCATACGGGGTACAATAATCTGAATCCTTTTTCGAATGATTTTGCCGTTTTCACGATTGATACCAATGGATTTGCCGGCACCGTTTCTATTGCAGGATCAGGTACACTGCAATCGCTTTTTACCGGCCAGTATGTAGGAACCATGGGATATCCGGGAGAATTGACCAGTGGATTTGGGGATGAATATATGCCAATCGCAACCTTTAAGGATGGAGTCATTGCGGCTCTCAGACCCTACAACCAAATGCCTGCCGGAGCGAATCAAAGCCTTTCCAGCGTTCCTTCAAGCATTCAGGCAACCAATGATCATGTCATTATCCAAACCAATTTTAATACCACAGGCGGGACATCCGGAAGCCCTGTTTTTCTGCAATCGGGTGAAGTAATCGCCATTCATAACTCGGGCATGAGTATCTATGTGGAAGATTACTATGGCAGTATTGTACGCGTTGGATTGGGTTCGCTGGATTTTGGCATTCGGATTGATGAAATGACGGATATTGCCAGCATGCCTTATAAAACCAGTGTTTCAAATTTCAGAGATGCGGATCCATCAGAATACTCTACATTGAACAGCGGGCAGTATCGGGTTAATTTGGACTGGAATTCATCGTATGATTTCGATTTATATGTCCTTGTAGGGGACAACAGCCAATTAATCGGCGGATTTCTTGATCCTTCCCGTGCTTATATTTATCCGTTTGTTGTACATCATGGTGATTCGTGGGGTTATGGCCCGGAAAAAGCGACGATTTTACAGCTTACAAAAGACGTAAAAATCTTTGCATATAAATATAGTCTTGGCGGCTCGTTCTCAACAAGCATGACTACTTGTCAAATCACCTCTGCCAACGGCGTCGTTGCGAATCTGAACTCTCCACCTGCTGGTTATAATGATTTCTGGATTATCGGTACACTTCATTCGGACGGGACATTTACAGAAGCGAATGAACTGACTGATGACGATCCGTTGCTTCAAAGTACCTCTATTATTCAGGAGCATTTAAAAGCGTTCGGAGTGGATATGTCTCAATGTGAAAGAGAGATCATTAAGTCGCGTAAATAGTGGGACGCTTTTATACATTAAATCTGCAATCATTTTAAAATTGTTTCATGGTGTTTATTGACCCCCACTCTATGTGGGGGTTTTTTCATATATTATGGTGAAGTTTTTTATCTTGCTTTTTGCGTGCCTGTTTCTTACTTTTTGATAAATTCAGCCGCATTATTTTTATCGGAGATGTGATATGTTAAGACAGCTGGAAAATTTATATTCCATCAATGTTTCCCGTCTTGAAAAGTCAGTTATACGAGAACTCTTGAAATTAACTCAAAAATCTGAAATAATTTCCTTTGCGGGTGGCCTTCCTTCTCCGGAGACTTTTCCCGTATCCCAAATCGCAGATTTGATCAAAGATGTAGTCACCAAGGACGGCCTGGGGGCATTGCAGTATGGCCCGACAGAAGGGGATCCCCGGCTGATTAACGAAATTATGAAGTTTTTAAAGGACGATGGGATTCGGTTTAAATCAGAGAATATTTTGATTACAAGTGCATCCCAACAGGCTTTGGACCTGGTCGGAAAGGTGTTCTTGAACCGGAATAATCTGGTTATTGTGGGAAGGCCTTCCTATATCGGGGCTTTGAGTGCATTTAAAAGTTATTCAGCCAAGTTTGTTGGTGTGGATCTTGATGAAGAAGGGATGCGGATTGATTTGTTAAAAGAAAAGCTGCATCAAATGCGATTGGAAGCAGACTTGCCCAAGTTTATTTATGTGATTCCGGATTTTCAGAATCCTGCAGGTGTGACATTAAGTTTGAGTCGGAGAAAAACACTGCTGGAACTGGCCAGGGAATATCAGATATTGATTGTCGAGGACACACCCTACCGCTCTCTTCGCTATGTAGGGGATCATCTTCCTTCTCTTTACCAATTGGACAATGGAGAAGGGTATGTCGTTTCGATCTTCACCTTTTCCAAAATATTATCTCCGGGGCTCCGGTTGGGATGGATACTGGCCAATTCGAAGTTGATCGATAAATTTGTTGTTGCCAAACAGGCCATGGATCTCTGTACTTCTCCCTTTAATCAGGCAATCGCTTATGCGTATTGCCACAGAGGATTGTTAAAGAAACATGTTGAGGAGATTATTGTTCTATACAAGAAAAAAAGAATGGTGATGCTGGAAGCTCTGGAGAAATTCATGCCGAAACATCCGGACATTCACTGGACAAAACCGGACGGGGGTTTGTTTCTCTGGGTACAGCTGCCTAAAACGTTTGATGTGGACGATATGTTTTATCAAGCAGTAAAGGAAGAGGTAGCTTATGTGGTAGGAACCGGTTTTTATACGGATGACAGCGGCAAGAATGCCATGCGGCTCAATTTTTCCTATCCCTCGGAAGAGGATATCATCGAAGGGATCAGGCGTCTGGCGAAAGTGATCGCAAAAAATTTATAATTTTGTTTACAAGCGGATAATGATCATCTTTTTCAATATTTTTCCAAAAAGAACGCGATTAGAAAAGACTTGATAAATTGATAAAAAATATTTATGTTTATCGAGTTTTCCAAACTGTTTTTCGGTCGTATTGAATGCATTTTTTAGATACAATATACTATTGCGAATGCGTGACCAATGATGTATAATTGATCTGACTTTATGGCTGTTAGGATTAAAAAATCGCTCGTACTGAAAGGGATTATTCTCTTCGTTCTTTTTTCCGTGGGAGTTATGGTCGGCATTCTCATTTGGACTACGAAGAGTGAAACGTGGCAGCAGTTGCTTCATTTTAAATGGACCTTTATTCCAATAGTCATCACGTTTGGTATTTTACGGTGGTATTTGGATGGAATGGCATTTGTTACTATGGCCAAGCACGGTTCAAAATCGCCGCTCCGTGTTAACAGAGCTGCAGAAATCCGGTTGGAAGGAAATTTAATTTCTCATTTGTTGCCGGTACTCGTTGGCGTGTTTTCACATGTGTATCTTCTTTATAAGGAAAAAATGAAAATTAGCGAAGCATTTGCCATTACTTCTCTTCGGGCGACTCTTCCGGTCTTTTTTTTCCTCCTCAATATCCCCATTCTATTGTTCATGAAAGAGGATCCGGACAGCAGTAAATTTTTTGGAGAGTTTATTCAATTGATTTCCATCCCGATCGTGATCATTGTGATATTATTTATCATTACACTTTTTTATCCGAGTCATATAAAAAAAGGGGCATCCAAATTTGTACGATGGTGCGGCAAAATCAAAATCCTCAATATTGAAAAAATCATTACTGTTGAAGAACGGCTGTTCCATGAAATCGATCAATACAGTGATATTTTGTGGACGTATCTGAAAAAAAAGAAACACATGCTTTTCAGGGCCAGCGGATGGATTTTCCTGGCCTTTCTTGCTGATTACTTTATTGCTATTTCAATTATCTGGGGTTTTGGATATCATCCTCCGCTCCTGAGGGCGCTCTTGATTCAGTTTTTGATGCGCCCAATCATATTCTTTGCTCCGACTCCCGGCGGGACAGGGATATGGGACTTCACCTATCTTGGTTTTTTTTCCATGTTCCTGCCGCAGTATCTGATCGGAGTAGGGGTTCTTTTATGGCGATTGATGCTGACCTATATTCCTGTCGTAGTTGGAAGTATTATTTTGACGAGGGATATTCGAGCCGATAAAAAAATGCGTAAAATCATTCTCGAACAGGGAAAAATTTCTCAGGAAATGGATGCTATAGAAAAAGAATTTGAATAAACAGGATCAACGAATTGATTGGATTGGAGAGCCAGCAGTGAAAGAAGTTATCGAAAAAATTTTGAGTGAAGAAAAGAAAGCAAGGGAACATATTGTTCACGTCAGGGAAAAGGCAAAACAGATCCGGATTGATGCGGATGCGAAGGCAAAACAAATCATCGCAGAGGCCAGGGAGAAAGGTCAAAAGGAAGTTAAAGAATTGATCGAACGTGAGGAAGCTAAAGCACAGGAACAAAAAGAGAAGGAATTGAAAAAAGCGGTTGAGACCAGTCAATCCCTCTGGGAGGAGAAACATAAGCAGATTGAAAAATCTGTGGATACACTTTTTAATTTTGTGCTGGGCAAGGAGATCAAATAAACATGACACGGATCGGAACATACGGATTTTTAAATGCAAAGGTCAGAGCCATGCGCTCTTTTCTCATGACCTCCCGTATGTATCGTTCTCTCATCGAAACCCGCGATCTTCGCGAGATGTCCTCTGTTTTATCGAAAACGGTTTATCAGGATGCGTTGAGAAATTCCGATCAAAAAGATCCCATCGAAATTGAACAAATCCTGCTTTATGAAGAAATCGTCCGGCTCAAGAAAATTGAAAAATACAGTCAGAGTACTCCGAAGCAGATAGTTCAATGGTTTTTAGAAAGGTACGACTGCGAAAAACTTAAAATTCTTCTGAGATTATGGCATAAGAAATCTCAAAAAGAGACAGAGTTTATTGACTGGAAAATTCTGTACGCTTTTCCTGTGAAAGAGATTCTATCGGCTCAAAATCTGTCGGAAATCGCCCTTCTTCTCAATGATACACCTTTTCAAAAACCATTGAGTGAGGCTATTTCTGTTTACAATGAGAAACATACACTTTTTCCTGTTGAATTGTCTCTTGATAAATTTTTGTTCGACGCTATCCACGATGTGATGAAAGGTATGAGTAAAGACGACCGCCGTGTGGCCAGGCGGTTGCTGGGAATCGAGGTTGATTTAAAGAACCTCGACTGGCTCAGCCGTTTTAAAAAATATTATGAAATCCCGACAGCGGATATTGGTCATATGCTTCTCTCATCCGGTTATCATTTGTCGATGGACGTTCTCCGGGAAGTGATTGCCACCGGAAATTATACAAAGGCATTTTCGTCAGTTATGAAAGGGTTTGAAGTTCCATCAGGTGAAAAAAGCGATGAGAATGCTGTTCTGGAATTCATGGAAAAAGTGTTATATCAGATTTTATTAGATGAAGCGGAAAAAGCGTTTATTCAATTTCCATTTTCCATCGGAGCGATATTCGGATATTTTTATTTGATCAGAATTGAGACCAGAAATATAAGAACACTGATTCAGGCAAAGATCTATGGCCTGCCTCCCAAGGACATAGAGAATTTGCTTGTTATGTGAGAGAATGATGTTTACACCTGAAAAAATGGAACAAATTCAGATTTTATTTTCCGAAAAGGATCTGGATCCGGTTGCCGATGTCGTAGTCCGTCAGGGTATCCTTCAAATGACGGATGCGGCCGAAATGGACAGCTGGGCGGAACATCTCTCCAAAGTCGGCACGGGGGATGAACCCAGTGAAATGCGTACACGCCGGGAACGGATCGAATCGCTTGTTAAATCGCTTTCTCTTTCGGACGATACACGCGATATCGAACCGGCTCAGGAGAAGTGGGACGATATCGATCCTAAAATTCTGGACATCGAGAGAACTGTTCGTGAAGAGGTCACGCGTCAGGAAGGAATTGAAAAAGAACTCGATCGGTTAACGGAGCTTCGGGACAAAGCGGGCGACCTGCCTGCTCTTGGGATACCCATCGGAACAGGAGAACACTATTCCTACCTTGCCGTAGAAACCGGCCGTGTAGCGGACGAAAATCTTCAAATCCTTAAACAAAAACTTGCTTCTGTGGTTCATATTCTGTATCCTTTAACACAGTTCGGCGGAATGAGCACGATCATGGTGATTGTGTTGAAGCGGGACAAGGAGAAACTGAACAGCGCACTAAAGGATGCAGGATTTCAACCCCTCGAATTCACGGAAAAAGACCGGAAGCTATCACCGGAAATCTTTAAGGAACTGGATTCGAAAATAGACGATCTGCAGCATCAGAAACTGTCTGTCGAAAACCGGATTCGCTCTATTGCCAGTGAAAACGGACACTTTTTGCGGACTGCACATTTTAGAATCCGTCGGGACAGCGTCAAACAAAAAATGATGCAGTTCTTTCGCAAAACCGAAAGAACCTACCTGCTGTCCGGATGGCTTCCCTATGAGGAAAGGGAGCCTTTTATTCGGGAAATCAGAAAAGTGACCCAGAACCGCTGTGTTGTTGAAGAAACCCGGGCTGAAGATGTGATGTCCGTTCGCAGCGGAAAAGTGCAGGTTCCAGTACAGTTGAAGAATCCCTCTTTTCTGAAACCCTTTGAGTTGTTGACATCGACATACGGCATGCCTGCCTATCGCACTATCGATCCGACTCCTCTTCTGGGGATCAGTTTTTTATTGATGTTCGGTATGATGTTCGGTGATGTGGGGCACGGACTGGTTCTGGCGCTTGCAGGAATTATTATGGCGCTGAAAAGTAAAAAACAGTTATTTAAACATGCAGGTGTGCTGCTTTTTTACGGCGGCTGCGCCAGCATTGTATATGGATTTCTTTTTGGAAGTATTTTCGGAGTGGAGCACCTCCTGCCGACACTCTGGATCAAACCGATAGATTCCATCTCGGAGCTTTTTAAACTGGCGATCTATTTCGGAATTGGAATGATCACGCTGGCCATGGTGATCAATATCATTAATGGTATTCGAAAACGAAATTTTCTCGGATTGATTTTCGACAAGGCAGGTCTCCTTGCAGCCATTCTCTATTGGTCCGGCATTGTCGTCGTGACACGCATGCTCACCACTCAGGCCGAAGCCAAAGGAGAAGTGCCGGTTTTTGTCATCATCCTGATGTTAAGCGCTGTTCTTCTCCTTTTTTTCAGGGAACCCATTCTGCATTTGGCAGAAGGGAAGAAAAAGCTTTTCCCCGAAGGAGTGACTACGGGCATCATGGGAGGAATAGTAGAAATTTTGGAAATTTTTCTCGGCTTTCTGGCGAATACGGTTTCCTTTATTCGTGTGGCTGCATTCGGTCTCGCCCATGCCGGACTTTTTATGGCGATTTTTTCTCTTTCCGATGCCGTTCAGGGGATGGCAGGCGGACTCATTTCCGGATTGGTTATTTTTTTCGGTAATGTGCTCATTATCGGTCTTGAAGGACTGGTTGTTACGATTCAAGCGGTTCGTCTCGAATTCTATGAGTTTTTCAGCCGGTTTTTCGAGCAAACCGATTCCAAGTACCAGCCGATTGGAGCCGAGCTTAAAAATACATAATCGAGCAGATTTTATTTAAATTTATAATAGTATAATTAATAATACATGAGACCGGACAGATGGTTAAACATATTGTGATGTGGAAATTGAAAGCGTTTGCAGAAGGAAAAAGCAGAGCAGACAACGTGTCTGTTTTGAGAGAAAAACTCGAAAGGCTTAAAGAACTCATTCCGGAAATCAAAACTCTTGAACTGGGTGTTAATTTCAGTTCGTCCGATCATGCGTATGATGTGATTCTCTATTCAGAGTTTAAGAATCGGAAAGATCTTGAATTATATCAGAATCATCCGGAACATCGGGTAGTTGCTGATTTTGTCAGCAAGATCCGTTCAGAGCGGAAAGTAGTCGATTATGAAATATAAATCAATTTTCTTCAACAAGGAGGGAATGGTTCCATGACAGCAGGACAGAAGATTTTCAGAAAAAAGATTGTCGGATTCACATTTTTCCTGGGATTTATTGTTTTCACCCTGTTATGTGTGAATGTTTTCAAAGCGGTCGCACAGCAGCAAGAAGCCGGGACATTAACGCCTTCTGCTTCAATGCAGGCGCAAGCAGTTCAACAAAAGGCACAAACCGATCCCGGAGTCATGAAATTCGCTTTCCTCGCAGCAGCGATTGCCGTAAGTGTGGGAGCGCTCGGAGCCGGAATTGCAGTCGGTTATGTCGGAGCAGCGGCTATGGGCGCAATCGGCGAAAAACCTGAACTGGCCGGCCGTGCATTGATCTTTGTCGGATTGGCCGAAGGGATTGCCATCTACGGATTGATTATTGCGATCATGATTCTGGGAAGAGTTTAATTGCCCGGTTTTATATTGCGATTTTCTGATAGTGGGATTTTTATAAATAACCACAGTCCCTATTTTTACGAATCGGACAGCAAGGCAATTTTATGAAATTTTATGTTATCGGCGACAGGGATACGGTTCTCGGATTTCGACTGGTCGGCCTGGAGGGTGAGGAGGTCCATTCTCCTGAAGAAGCCCAGGAAGCGCTTAAGAAAGCCTTCCAGATAGAAGGGCTCGGTATTATTATTATTACTGAGCGGATTGCGACAACAATTCGAAATCTTGTGAATCAATACGTTTATAAAACGACTTTCCCATTGATTATCGAGATTCCGGATCGTGAAGGGCCCATCGAGGGGAGGAAGTCGATACGTGAATTGATACGCGCGGCTGTGGGTGTTCATTTATAAGAGAGGAAAATGAAAGAAGAGAGCGCACCTTCGAAAATATTGCAGAAAGAGATTCGGGAACAGTCCGAAACAGAAGCTGCCGTCATTATGGAGCAGGCTGAAAAAGAAGCCGGGCGGATTATCGGGGAGGCCGAATCCGAAGCTCGAAAGATACGATCCAGCCTGATTAAGAAGGCAGAGATTCAGGCCAAAGGTATCCGGAAACGCATACTCTCCAGTGTACATTTGGAAATCAAAAAGCAGGACCTTCAGGCAAGAGAAGAAATGCTGTTGAAATTATTCCAAATCGTTCAGGAGAAACTGGAACAATTCCGGAAGTCTCCGGATTACGGTTCTTTTCTTGAAGCGATGATCATCGAGGGCGCTTTGGCGCTTGGATTTGAGAATTTGAACATTCTTGCAGGAGAAATCGAACGAAAATTGCTGTCCAGGCAATCTCTCGACAGGATTGAAAAACAGCTTGAAAAAGATGGCAGAAAAGTGAATTTATCATTATCAGATGAGAAAATAGATGAAGGCGGTATAATTCTGACGTCAGCGGACGGCCGGGCGAGATTTGACAATCGTTTTTCCGCGCGCATTCGCCGGAATCAGGATGAAATGCGTTTGCTGGCGATAAAAAAAATAACGGAATAATTATCAGCGATCGAATGTTTGAATCGTGTTTGATTGGAGGTTATGAAGATTGTTTGAAGTTATCGGCAGAGTAAGCCGTGTGCTGGGGCCTGTCGTGCAGGCCAAAGGAGTAACCCGCGCACAGATGCTCGAACTGGTCGAAGTCGGCGAAGAACGTCTGATCGGTGAAATTGTCCGGCTCCAGGGGGATGAAATTACAATTCAGGTTTATGAAGATACCACGGGTTTGGCGCCAGGTGCTTCGGTTTACGGATCAGGGATGCCGCTCTCTGTCGAATTGGGTCCCGGAATGATGGGGTCCATCTACGATGGAGTGCAGCGCCCTCTTGAAAAAATCAAATCCGTTTCGGATCAATATATTCATAAAGGAGTCAAAATTGCTCCTCTGGATCGGGAGAAAAAATGGCTTTTTACCCCTGAAGTGAAAGAAGGAGATGCTTTACAGCCCGGTCAAACCTTTGGCACTGTCGCCGAAAATGAACGGATAGGACACCGGATTCTCGTTCCACCGAACATGAAAGGAAAAGTGATCAAAATATTTCCGGAGGGTGAATATACCATTGAACAGGAAGTTTGTGTCCTTGATGATGGTGTTGAAAAGCGCCCGCTTCAACTTTACCACCGCTGGCCGGTCCGGCGTCCGCGGCCGATTCATGAACGGCTTTTATCCAACATACCGCTGATTACCGGTCAACGCGTGATCGATACCCTTTTTCCTGTAGCCAAAGGAGGAGCGGTTGCAATTCCGGGAGGATTCGGAACCGGGAAAACGCTGGTCGAACACCAACTGGCCAAGTGGTCGGATGCCGAAGTGGTGGTTTATATCGGCTGCGGAGAACGCGGCAACGAGATTACCGATGTACTTCAGGAATTCCCGAAACTCAAAGATCCCAAAACCGGACGGCCGCTCATGGAACGGACCATCCTGATTGCCAACACCTCCAATATGCCGGTAGCCGCGAGAGAGGCATCGATCTATACAGGAATTACGATGGCCGAATACTATCGTGATCAGGGATACCATGTGGCCATCATGGCGGATTCTTCCTCCCGGTGGGCCGAGGCGCTCCGGGAACTTTCCGGACGGATGGAAGAGATGCCGGCGGAAGAGGGTTTTCCCGCCTATCTTCCCACACGGTTGGCCGAATTTTATGAACGGGCCGGCATGGTTCAAACCCTGGATGGCACCAAAGGTTCCATTACCGTTGTCGGAGCGGTTTCACCGCCCGGCGGTGATTTTTCGGAACCCGTGACCCAGCACACCAAGCGGTTTGTCAGGGCTTTCTGGGCTTTGGACAGGGACCTGGCCAATGCCCGGCACTATCCTGCAATTTCCTGGCTTGATTCCTATTCCGAATACATTGCGGATGTTTCGCAGTGGTGGAAGGAACACGGAGATCCGGAATGGGTCGAGCTCAGGGGCGAAATGATGGATCTGCTCCAGCGGGAAGAGAGGCTGCAGCAGGTGGTCAAACTGGTGGGGGCGGATGTGCTTCCCGACAGCCAGCGTTTGATTCTTGAAGTATGCACACTCTTCAAAAATGTCTTTCTTCAGCAGTCCGCATTCGATCAAATCGACATGTACTCAACCGTTGAAAAGCAGGTTAGAATGTTGAAGATCATTGTCACCTATTACCGTCTCGGTTCGGAAGCCATTAAAAAGGGCGCAACGCTGATCAAGTTGAGACGGATGCGTGTTATCGAAGATATATCACGAATGAAATATAAAATCGCCAATGACGAAATCGAAAAACTCGATGCACTTCAGAAACAGCTTGAAAGGGAAATGCAGCGGTTGGGAGAAATATATGAGCATTTCTAAAAAAGAAACCCTGCTCAAATCCAGAGAATATCAGGGGATTGAAAAAGTTATCGGGCCACTTTTTTTCATAAAAAACATTCACAATGTGGGTTACAACGAACTCGTTGAAATTACAACGAACGGTGAAGAACGGCTCGGCATGGTACTGGAGACCGGAGAAGGTTATGCGGTAGTCCAGGTTTTTGAGGGGACAGCCGGGCTTTCTCTGGACAATACGATGGTACGGTTCAAAGGAGAACCTCTCAAGCTTCCCGTTTCTCAGGAGATGCTCGGCAGGGTCTTTAATGGATTGGGACGCCCGATTGACGGAGGGCCCGCTCCAATTACCGAAGAGAGGTGGGATGTGAACGGGGTTCCCATCAATCCAACGGCGCGAACCTATCCGACAAAATTTATACAGACAGGCATATCAGCCATCGACGGCATGAACACACTCGTCCGCGGTCAAAAGCTGCCTGTTTTTTCCGGAGCAGGACTGCCGCACAATCAGGTGACCGCCCAGATTTCGAGGCAGGCGAAAATTGTCGGAGAGAATGTTTCCTTCGCTATTGTTTTTGCCGCGATGGGCGTGAAGAACGATGTAGCTCGCTACTTTGTTACCAATTTTCAGGAGACAGGTGTTCTTGAAAACGTGGTTCTTTTTCTGTCGCTTGCCGATGCTCCATCAGTCGAACGGCTCATGACGCCGAGAACCGCTCTCACCATGGCCGAATATCTCGCATTTCATGAAAACATGCACGTGCTGGTCATTCTCACCGATATGACCAACTACTGTGAAGCGCTGCGTGAAATTTCCACAGTGCGCGGCGAGATCCCTTCACGGAAAAGTTATCCCGGATATCTTTATTCGGATCTTGCGTCGCTGTACGAGCGGGCCGGGATGGTGGAAAATTCCACAGGTTCCATCACGCAGATGCCGATTCTTACCATGCCGAATGACGATATCTCCCATCCCATTCCCGATCTCACCGGATATATTACCGAGGGACAGATCGTTCTGGAACGGGAACTCTTTCAAAAAGGAATTTATCCGCCGATTGCCGGGCTGCCTTCTCTTTCACGTTTGATGAAAGACGGCATCGGCCCCGGTATGACGCGGGAAGATCATGCCCACATCGCGAGCCAGCTTTTTGCGGCTTATGCAAAAGTCAAGGACGTGCGCGCGCTGGCTTCTGTCATCGGAGAAGAGGAATTGACCCCGCTGGATCATACCTATCTTAAATTTGGAGACGCTTTCGAGCAGCAATTCCTTTCACAGCGTGAGGATGAGGATAGATCCATCGAAGAAACCCTCGACATCGGATGGAAAGTCATTTCCCTTCTGCCGAAAGAGGAACTTCACCGAATCACGGAAGAGGAAATTGGTAAATTTTATGGCAAATAGGTCATTTTTATTTCCTCTCATTGGTTTGATGTTTTGTCAAAATATGCTTGCTGGAAGAACTACTCGCCCGTACAGGAAGAATATTGTTGAACCAATATCCATCAAGGACCGGCTTTATCCGGTAATTCGCGATGTACCCATTGTTCCAGATGTGATTGTAGTGAAAATGAAAAAAGCCTATCCGAATAAAACATTCGAAGCTTCGTTTGAAAACACTCTTCAGAAGATCGGGATTCTTTCCATCAATCATGAATTTGCAGCACACAGAGAGGACCGGACTGAACTCTCCAAAATATTCCGGATCAAACTTCCCGCAAATGTGGATATTTATAAAACGGTTGAACGATTGAGCCATGAATCCTCTGTAATTTGGGCGGAACCGATTTATTTAAAGCGAATCTGTTATGTGCCGAACGATCCGAATATTGATTTGCAGTGGCATCTCGCCAAGATTCAGGCGCGGGAAGCATGGGACATCTTTAAGGGGAGTTCCGAAATCTTGATTGGAATTGTGGATAATGGTTTTTATTATGACCATCCGGATCTGGCTGCAAATATCTGGATCAATCCAGCTGAAATTCCAGACAACCATATCGACGATGACGCCAACGGTTATATCGATGACTGGCACGGCTGGGATGTGGCCGATAACGACAACGATCCCTATCCGAGTCCTGTTTCTTCGAGTACTTATAAATATCATGGAACAATGGTAGCCGGCGTGGCGAGCGGTGTGACTGATAACGGAATCGGCATTGCGGCTCCTGCATTCAATGCAAAGATACTGACGGTGAAAGCGACTGGAGACAATGAAGATCCGAGATATTTGTCATATACCTATCTCGGGATCACCTATGCGGCAGAAATGGGTGCCGATATTATTAACTGCAGTTTCAGCGGCGGGCCCTCCAATATCGAACGAGAGGCCGTTCGGTACGCACAAAATCTTGGTACACTGGTAATTGCTGCCGCCGGAAATGAAGGAGTTGAAGATCCGGTTTATCCCGCCAATTATCCCGGCGTACTCTCCGTCGCAGCGACCAATCCCTCTGACAGACTCGCGATTTTCACCAGTGGGTCGTCGAATTATGGAAACTGGGTAGACGTCTCAGCTCCGGGTGATGATATTTATTCCACCTATGGCAATCTGTACTACACAAGCTGGGATGGTACTTCTTTTTCCAGTCCGCTTACGGCCAGTGCGGTTGCGCTTGTCATGGGATATCATCCCAACTGGACGGCCCAGCAGGCGGCACAGCAGGTCCGTATTTCGGCAGATCAGATCGATGCTCTCAATTTCGGATACGAGCACAAACTTGGGTACGGACGCATCAATGCGTACCGGGCGCTCACTTATATTTCTCCAGCGGTTCGAATCGTCGATGTTTTACAGGAAGAAGGCAGCGACGGCAACGGCAACAGTATTATCGATCCGGGGGAAGAAGCATGTATTACATTGACGGTCACAAATTATTTCATGTCCGTTGACCAGATAACGCTAGCACTTTCGACGGACAGTCCTCTCGCCACTTTGACTGCCGGGAATTTCAGCGGTATCCATCTTGGGGAAATGGAATCATGGAGCAATACCGGAAATCCTGTTCGGATTCAGATTAATGCCGAAGCCGAGCGCGGGCAAAAAGCAGGGATTTTTGTCTCCATCACGGGAAGCGGCGGATATCAGGACTATGATTATTTTGAGATAGAAATACCCTATTCGTACAGCACGGTGAAAGGGGCGGATGTTCGGTTGACATTGACTTCAAACGGGAACATGGCGTATGCGGATTATAGCGACAATTTCTACGGCGACGGATTTGTTTTCGGTCCATATGCGAACCTGCTTTTCGAAGGCGCTGTGATGGCCGCAACCGATGCGCTTCATGTTTCGGATGCGGCGAGAGGCGAAAACGAACAGGTGCAGAACAAAGATTTTACCACTTCATTAAACGGTGAACTGATGATCCGCGAACCAGGGCCGCTGGCCGACGAACAGGGGGAAACAGTTTTCAATGATGACGATACAGTCAATCCAATACATCTCGGAGTGGAGCAAACCGCTCTGGCGTTTTACGATACACTTTACGGAGATTTTGTTCTTCTGCATTACAGGCTGGATAATCTGTCCTCCGAGACGATACGGAATCTTCATTTCGCTCTTTTTATGGACTGGGATGTGGGATTGAATCCCAATATGGATTCGGGAACCAATATGGCGGATTTTGACAATACATTGAATTTGGGTTATATTTTCAAAGAGGATCCTCCCCTTTCCTGCGGGGTTCAAGTGTTGAGCGGAAACGGAGCCGCGATCTACCGGTGTATAGACAATCCGACCGAGATCTACGACGGGTATTCCGATACAGAAAAATGGGCGGATCTGTCCGGTGGTGTGCAGGATACACTGGGAGATGTACAGAGCGATTATTCCCATGTCGTGGGAATCGGTCCGTTCGATATTGATGTCGATGGATCTGTTGTGGTCGGATTTGCAGTGTTGGGTGGAGAGAGCTTGAGCGATTTGAAACGGAATGCGGCTCTGGCGAAGACCAAATGGCAGGCCATTTTTGAAAACACGGGAGCAGATCCGGATCGCGACAGCCAGCCATTGACTTTCCGGTTGATGGGAAATTATCCCAATCCGTTTAACAGCTCAACCGTGATTTCATATGATCTCCCCGCGGCAAGTTACGTGATTCTCACAGTACACGATCTTCGGGGCCGCGAGATTGCCCGGCTTTCCGATCGAACGCAGGAACCGGGGCGTCATACCCTTGTCTGGAACGGGGCTACGCAGAATGGCCCGGCGGCAAGCGGTGTCTATTTCTGTCGGATTCAGGCCGGTTCATTTGTAAGCGCCGGGAAAATGATACTTCTGAAATGATTTTATTAATCAAACATGTATTTAAAATTGGGAGCTGCCGTTGATCGGGGACATTATTGTCACCAATATACTTGCAAGCGCGTGTCTGGTTCTTCTGGTCTATTTTTTTGATATCAATGAGAAAGAACCGCCGTGGACACTGGTTAAAGTATACATCTGTGCGATTCTTCTGACGTTCGTTTTTGGCAAACTCAAACAGTTTTTATTTGCCCGGTTTGATTGGCATTTTTCGGTTCTTTTCGAAAACTATGTTGTTGCGGGTTTATTTGAAGAGGCGTTGAAACTCGTCATCGTTTTGATCTTTGTCTGGCACCTGAAATCATTCAATGAAGAGATCGACGGTATTGTTTATTATCTGGTTGTCGCAGCGGGATTCACCGTTCTGGAAAATATCGGGTACTCATATCAGTTTGTGCTCCGCCCTTTTGTCTTTGGAATCCAAACGGGTCAGATGGGCATCTATAAAAAAGCGCTGCACGATATCGTTGTTCTCCGGGCGGTCTCCGGTCATATTTTTATCAATGTGGTAAGCGGTGTTTTTCTCGGGTTTGCGAAACGAAAGCACAAATGGTGGCTTCTCGTTCCGGGGCTGATCGTTTCAGTTCTGATCCACGGCACGTGGAACCAGATGGGATATACGAGGTATCTGGGTTATTTCGTACTTGTACTTTTCATTATCGATGTGGTACTTTTTATCTGGGTTGTCCGGAAATCGTTCTATTTTAAATTTTTAAGAAGATTGAAATGCCGCATGAAATCGCTCATTCACGAAGCGAAAAAAATCAATCTGAAACAGGATGTGATCCTGTTGATGGAAGGAATTTCAGGAAAACTGGAATGCCTCAGGCGGCTGGAGGGAGATGAACTGAAAAAGCAGGCAATGGTTATCACTGAGACCCTGCCGAGGCATGTGGATACAATTTTTTACGAAGGCAAAAGCGGCCTCATAGAAAAGCTGTTGAAGATTAACGGGATATTATCCCTTGATCGTAAAAAAACCGGAACGATGTTCTGGTTTCTGTTGTTTTTAAAATTCCTCATTCCGGGCTTTTTTGTGCTGACGGTCTTGATTCATCTCATGTAATTTGATTATATTGAAAAGGCCGGGATGTTTCTGAAAAAATAGAAAAAAGTATAAAAGAAGAGCATGGCGCGTTACAAGGTTATACCTACAAAAACAAATTTGATGCGATTGAGGCGTGACCTTTCTTTTGCACAGGAAGGATACGATCTGCTGGAGCAGAAGAGGCAGATACTTGTTGTCGAACTCATGGGCCTGATGGACAAGACTGCCGATGCCCAGGAACATGTGGAAAAAGTATTGGCAGAGGCTTTTCAATCGCTTCAAAAAGCGGTGCTTTCCATGGGGCGGCAATCCCTGATCAATATTGCCCCGGCTGTTAATATCGATTCCGATATCACAATCGACATGCGGCGGGTGATGGGAGTGAATCTTCCCAAAGTAAATGTGGAAATTAAAGATGTAACTCCCTATTTCAGTCTCGGCGAAACGAGCTTCTGGGTGGACGAGACGATTGCCCGATTCAGAAGTATTCTTCAGGATCTGGCCAAACTGGCTGAACTTCGTATCTCACTCGTTCGACTTGCCGAGGAAGTGCGCAAGACCATGCGGCGGGTCAATGCGCTGGATAAAATTGCCCTGCCCGATTATCATGAGTCCATCAAATATATCGAGGAAACGTTGGAGGAGAGCGAACGGGGAACGTTCGCGACTCTTAAAATAATCAAAGAGCGATTGGAGAAGAAAGAGGGGTGACATTTATGCTACCAGAGGGGCCGGCAAAGAAAATACTGATTTTTGTAGATGGTTCCGAAGGGTGTGTTACGGCAGCCCAGTACAGTATTGCCTTGTCCAAAAAAACAGGCGCGGATGTCACGGCGCTGTATGTGGTCAATGTCCATCTTCTTGATGAGCTGGTTAAGGCACGTATTTTTGTTAAGATAGAGGAGATGGATTACGAACAGGATCTGGAGCAGGACGGGAAGCGTTATCTCAACTATATCGCAGAATTGGGAAAAGCCAAAGGAGTCGAGATCCGCACCGAACTTATCAAGGGTGTTGTCAGTAAATCCGTCGTAGATAAGATTCAAGAAATGGGTGCAGATCTTTTGGTGATGGGTGAGCTGGATCCTGTTCTTTCGAGGACGGACACATTTCACGACGAAGCGGAATTGATATTCCGAAAAGCAAAATGTTCAGTTCTGATTGTTAAAAATGCGGATTATATTGAACGACTCTATAATGCATTGGAATAGAGTGTCATCGGTTTGTTAAGGAGGATTACGAAATGCGCATCTCGGATCTATTGAGTGAGGGAACAATTACAACATCATTGATGCATAGAGACAAGCAGGGTATTATTGAAGAGCTGCTTGATCTTGCCATGAAAACGGGAAAGATCAAGGATCGTGAAGCCGTGCTGAAATCGATTATGGATCGGGAGCAACTCATGAGCACAGGTCTTGAGAAGGGGATTGCGATTCCCCATGCGAAGACCATGGCCGCTGACGGGATGGTCATGGCGCTGGGGATATCGAAAGAGGGGCTGGATTTTCAATCTGCGGACAGCCAGCCTTCACATCTTTTCTTTTTGCTGGTTGCACCCTCGACGGCAGCGGGACCCAATGTTCAGGTTTTGGCGCAAATTGCACGGTTGACCATGAATACTGCATTTCGAGACAGCTTGAAAGATGCCGCTTCACCGAAAGCGGCTTTCGATATCATTTCCAAAGCCGAGAAATAAATTCATTCTTGAATCAGATTTGAGTTAGAAACGGTCGGATTCCCAGAAGAGAAAATGGTGAGGTCTTAGAATATTGCTGAAAGAAGAGCCTTTATCGAGTTGAATCAGACGAACCATTGATGTTTTGTTCTCTGTGATGTGACAGGGCCATTGTTTAAAAAGGGTTATTTCCTGTTCCGAAAGATAGCGGGAGTAACTCTTTTTTTTATGGGTTGCGCGCGCCATTTCACCAATCAGGTTAAGTACGTACTCCTGTTTACCCAGTTGATACGCCCACTCCTGAATTTTAATGTAATCCGCTTCGATTTTTCCACGGATGTAGCACTGAAGTGCGTTGTCCTCCTCAATAATCCAGAACAGACCGGTATCGATTCTTGGAAATTTCATTTGCTGTTTCCAGTAACGTGAATCTCTGACCATGGGTCCGATTTTATTTTGGTTGAAGTCCGTGTAAAGTTTTTGAAGCTGTTTCAAATCTTTCCCGAGATCGGCTGTCCGGTATTCGATTTCTGATCTGCGTTGCGGGATTTCCGCTTCTACCTGCAGTGTGGGCAGGTCGATATATCCGAACGAATGATAAAACGGATTGATCCGTGTAAAGAGGATAGAGAGGAGAGCGCCGTTGTCCCTCATGTACTGAATTGCGTTTCCCATCAACTGTGATGCATATCCCCGATGCTGATGGTTTGTATCAGTCCCCACGTCGCCGATCCCGCCGATTTTTATGGTTTCGCTCAGACAGTAAATATCCCGGAAATAGACCCGGACACAGGCGCGGATTTTTCCGTTTTCCAAAAGAATCCGTGTGTCTTCGGGCCGCAAATAAGGATCATTTTTGACCTGCTGATCGAAGAATGATCCGGGTGTATCGGGGAAGGCCCTGCCGAGTATCCGGTGAACAGACTTGAGTTCTCCGGAACGCATTCCGCGGATTTCAATCAATGTGATTTCCTATTGGATTATTATTTTATCATCCTTCGACTGCGCTCAGGATGGAATGGATATTCATTTTTCGGATAATTATAGATGAATATTATTATCGAGAAAACAATTTAAAAATGCAAATACTATATTTCCCCATTGCAGTAATAAAACTGTCATTCTGAGGGAGTCCCGGCCTCATTTATTATTAAAAGGTCTTTGCGAAATTCGGGACGACTGAAGAATCTCTTATCGAACGTATTTATTCCCCTGTCAGGTACGCAAAAGGGCCGATGACGGCGTTGGCTTCGATTGTCCGGTTTTCAATCACGGAGAATTCGATGGTGCAGTTTTCGCCGATTTTGGCATCGGTGAGTTTGACTTCCGGGCCGATGGTACATCCCTTTCCAATCACTGTTTTTCCTGTGAGAGTGGTTGAAGGATGGATAGTGGTGTCCTGGCCGATTTTGACATCCGGTTCGATGTAAACCGTTTCGGGATTGACGAAAGACACTCCCTGTTCAATCCATTTCCGGATGATTTGTTTTCTGTACAATTGATGACATTCGATCAAATGCGCACGGCTGTTGATGCCGATTAAAACATTCGGATCTTTTGAAGTGACAGTTTCTATTTTATCATCCTGTTGCGCCAGTATCTGGATAATGTCGGTTAGATAATATTCTCCCTGATCGTTTTGTGTATTGAGCCCTGAAAGCAGAGGAAGCACTTTGGAAGCTTGAAAGCAGTAATGGGAGGTGTTGACCTCAGTAATTTTTTTCTCCTCGGAAGTTGCATCCCGTTCCTCGACGATGCGGATCAGGTGGCCGGAAGCGTCCCGGACAATCCGTCCGTAAGCCGGAGGAGGGTCCATGACGGCTGTCATTAGTGTTGCGGCAGCATGCGTGTTCTGATGGCGCTGAATCAGTTTTTTCAAAACCTGTCCGGTAAGAAAAGGTGTGTCCCCGGCCAGTACAAGCAGGTCCCCCTTTAAATCGGGCAGTTTCTCTGCAGCCATCATCAAGGCGTGGCCTGTTCCGAGCTGTCTGGTCTGTTCGACGTATTCAAAATCCGGTCCGAGCGTATTTTTCACCAGCTCTGCCTGATGCCCCACCACTAAAATGATTCGGTTTACTTTGGCTTTTTGACACGCTTCGATCACATAAGAGACAATGGGTCTGCCCATCAGATTGTGCAGAACCTTGGGGAGCCGGGATTTCATGCGGACGCCTTTGCCCGCTGCCAGAATAACGGCGGTTACTGGTTTGGATGATGGCGGCATTCAGATCCTCACTCGATTTAATGGTTATGGATATTCGATCAGGCCTTTTATTTTTTTCTTAACCAGATCCCTTAATTCAACCACAGAATACGACTGCACCTGTTCCACAGAAATTATATCCCCGAATTTGATTTTGATAGTCCGGGGATGAATGATCCAAGAATTGACAGCTTTTAATGAAAATAGTCCGGACAGCCCGATTGGAACCACAGCCACTTCCGCCTGTTTTGCCAGGAAAAAGGGAAGTTTGTTGAAGGGCAGTAATTCACCGTCTTTTGTCCGGTGGCCTTCGGGAAGGATCACCATGGAAATTCCGTTTCGGAGGTATTCTTCGGCTTTGCGGATGCTTTTAATTGATTCGTGGATACTTTCCCGTGAAATGGGAATATTTTCCAACCGGCGCACCATCCATCCGTAAAACGGCCATTTGAACTGGCGGTCTGCTTCGATGCCGCGAACCAGGTTGGGAATGTATCCACCTAAAAGGGGTACATCAAAGAGACTTGCATGATTGGACATGAAGAGATAGGTTCGGTCCGGTTGAACTTTATCAATACCTTCCACCTTCACTTTGATAAAAAGAAGATGGAAGATAATCTTTAATAATAGTTTTAAAAATGGGTCCAACTTCCGGTGGGGAATGATAAAAGTCAGAAGCGTGATGATCGTACAAAGCAGTCCGATATAAATCAAACCCACTGTCCAGAGATAGATCGAGAAAAGCGCTTTCATTGCCAGAAAACCTCAATGGCCTGGTGAAGACATTCGACTTCAACCGGTGTAATGCCCACCAGTTCGCCGTCCGGAGTCAGGACTTTGGGAATGCCGGTTACCACACGCATTCGCTTTGCTTTAAAGGTTTCAACTTCGTGAAACATGACATGCTCTCCCGTGAATATTTTGGGAAAACACTGAAGCATCCTTCTCCGCGTCATTTTCCCCAGTAATGTGACATCGAGAAATCCATCATCGATTTTTGCATCGGGGGCCATCAGAAAATTCGAAGTGTACCGGGTGTTCGAAATTTCCACAAAAATATTTTCCCGTTCGATGGTTTTCCCGTCAATTTCCATTGTTAATTGATGGGTTTTCAGAAAAATCATTTGCCAGAAGACACCATACGTGTAGGCGATATTGCCAAGCAGTTTGATCTTGTGAGCCGTTTCAGTGACATCGGCAACGAATCCCATCCCTATAATATTGAGAAAATAGTAATCCTGGCCGTGCGTCGTGAATTTCCCAACGTCCACTCTTCGGGGTTTGTTCATAGAAATCACATCGATGGCCTTCTTCCACTGGCTCTGATCGAGATTGAGATCGCGGGCAAACGCGTTGCCCGTGCCGACGGGGAGTACACCGAGAGGAATCTTCTTCTTCGATTTGTTTCTATAATAGCCGTTGATGACTTCGAAGAGCGTGCCGTCACCGCCCGCGGCCACAATGCCGTCATATTGATCAAGCCTGGTATCCTTTACGATTTCAGTTGCGTGTTCCGGATAGTCTGTCAGCCGCAAATCGAATTCGACCCGGTTCTGAGAAAATTTGGTTTCCACTTCCGGCAGTATTTTCAATGCGCGCCTGTGTGCCGCCTGCGGATTGTAAA
This sequence comes from uncultured bacterium, assembly GCA_964617625.1. Taxonomy (GTDB): domain Bacteria; phylum Zhuqueibacterota; class QNDG01; order QNDG01; family DSAB01; genus CAZTZL01. The sequence goes on along the minus strand of CAZTZL010000003.1, from coordinate 56,522 downwards.
TGAGCAGAATTTTCATTGATTGATTGATCCTCGGATGTAGGGATTATGACGGATTCAATGTAATTATTTTTCAAACCTGTGTCAAGAAATAATCGGATCGGATTTTATGAATTTAATTTAGTTGTTCGGGGTTGGTTTGTAGAATTCATCCCGATTCGCATCATTCTTTTAAGGAAACGTATGGTAATCCACTGTCTGCGGGAAAAGGATTTCCCGAGCGGATTCGAGAGCGAACGAGTCTGTCATCCCGGCCACGAAATCGACGATGCATCGTTCCGGGAAACGTTCGGATCGGTACAGTTCCGCCCGTTTTAAATGAAACTGTCCGAAATAGCGGTCGACTAAAAATGACGATTTTTCATATGCGTTCAAATCGTCACCGTTGGTTTTATATTCATTATAAAGGTGCTGAAAAAGATGCGAGAGCAAACTGGAAATCGCTTTGTCGCTTTTAAGAATTATGGGATGGTTGTAAATGCTCTTGTAGTTAAAATCCCTAAGCTGACAGATCAGATCGAATTTGTTGTCGGACAGGGCAATCCTGTCTTTTCCGGCGGAATGCTTGACCACATCCAGAACCAGCGTGTCGATAATTTCTCCGTTTGTGGAACCCAGATTTTTCTTCAGGTTTAGCGGAACATCTTTTCCCGTGATCAAGCCGATAGTAATGGCGTCTTCGATATCCCGGCCCAGATAAGCGATTTTATCAGCCAGCCGCACCACACAGCCTTCATACGTGCACGGGGAACTTTGCCGGCCCCGGATCTTTTCCAGATCCTTGGCTTTCCGAAAGGGGACAATCGACTTTTGAAATTTTTCACCGCAGTGGGAAACAATACCATCCCTTACCGCGTAGGTAAGATTCAATCCTTCTCCGTGACGGGTAATTTTATCCACAACGCGCAGGCTGTGCACTTCGTGGATAAATCCCCCGAACTTTTTAGATAGATTGTTCAGCACTTTTTCGCCGATATGTCCGAATGGCGCGTGTCCCAGATCGTGTCCCAGAGCGATGGCCTGCGCCAGTTCGACATCCAGCCCAAGCCCCTTGCAGATGGTTGTGGCAATGGTGGAAACATGAAGTACGTGTTCGATGCGCGTGCAGATGTGATCGTTTTTGGGCGAGAAAAAAACCTGGGTTTTATGTTTGAGGCGCCTGAATGGGGAGGCGTGGATAATTGCGGTCTGATCCCTGAAATAATCGCCCCTCAAATCCGGTTTTCGAGGGTTGACTCTAAAATGGTACAATTCATCGGGTAAAGGATTTTTCATGATTTTTGTTCCTGAATCTGTTCAACGGATGATTAAAATTTCGACTCGCCTGTTTTTCCACTGTCCTTCCACGGACGCGTTCGAGATGAGCGGTCTGGATTCGCCGAAACCGATTGGATGGAATTGAACATTTTCAAGATGTTCCTCATCTAAGAAATAATCTCGAATTAGTCCGCTCCACTGCTGGGATATTATTGAATTGTATTCTTTGGTACCCCGATCATCCGTATGGGCTTCGATTAAAACAGCCGCACCCGGGAATTCCCGTATTCGGCCGGCAATAGACGAAAGATAATTTTTTGCCGAAGAACGGAACTGGTTGCTATTGTTTATAAAAAGACTGTCCGCCGGAATGGTAAAAAACAGTGCCGTGTTGATGGCACCGACCGCGTCGATGTCCGCTCCGAGTTTTAGCGTGTTTTTATCCCCATCCGGATTGTCCCTCAGTTTGATGTAGGAATACCTTGATCCCGATTCGCCGCGCGGAGAGATGTCTGCAAACGGGTATTCCTTCGAAACAATTCCGATGGAACGGTACACTTCCCCGTCCTGGCTGACCAAAACATGGACCTCTTCCGAATTCGAATCGCTCAGGAACACAATAAGATCCGGTCCGGTTCCGTTTATCAGAATGTTGTCCGAAAATTTCAGGACAATGCAACCGCCTCTTCCGAGAGACACAGAACCTGTGTCCTGTGAAGCGTCGTAATTCGGAACACCGAGCGATGATGCGGCTTTTTGATATTTCGGGTCCGGGTCGTTCCCCGGTATTTCGCCGGGCGCACCAGGATCGTATAAGATGACAGAATCTGCGAATGACGCGGCACCCATCGGAAAAAAAGAACTCCAATTATTTTTGATGATGTCGCTCATCATAGAAAGAAGATTTATTTGTCCGGTTTCCGGCGCGGTAAAAAGCCAATCTGTTGTATCGTTCGAACCAGCCGAATGAATGGAGTCATCTTTTATAAAATTCAAATCCTCCTGAGATGAACTCATTAACGGGTGCAGAAAGAGAATGGCTGAAACCATGCAGAATCGGATCATGGACTTTATATCATCTTTAGGTTGCAGAATATTAATTGAAATTATATTAAATTTCAGTGAGAAAGTAAAGCCTTTTTTTAAAGTGTTCGAACTAAGCTGATAATGTATGTTTAATTAGCCGGATTTTGCCTCACATTTTTCTTGACTGATATTGAGAAAGTTGTTATATTAAAACCTTTGAATGGCTGGCGCTTTAGCTCAGTCGGTAGAGCAACGGACTGAAAATCCGTGTGTCCCCAGTTCGATTCTGGGAGGCGCCACCAATAAGCCCGTAGGATTTTTAAGACTGCGGGTTTTATTATTGTACCATTGGTATTTAATGCCAGAATCGAACTGGTCGTTCGATTGATCTTCGAACCGATCATGACTGATCGGTCCTCGATCGGCTTCGCGCACTGGGAGGCGCCACCAATAAGCCCGTAGGATTTTTAAGACTGCGGGTTTTATTATTGTACCATTGGTATTTAATGCCAGAATCGAACTGGTCGTTCGATTGATCTTCGAACCGATCATGACTGATCGGTCCTCGATCGGCTTCGCGCACTGGGAGGCGCCACATAAAAAAATCCTATGTTTTATGGGATTTATTATATGACATGATCGAGTATTGTTTTCCTGTGCCAGCAATTCCGCATTTCATGAGCGGAGCGTTTATTGTGGACAATGTGGAATAGGAGATGTCACCAATAAGCCCGCAATTTATTTATAAGTCAATCCATGCAAATTTTTTATGTTGTTTTTTCCAAAAAAACTTGACTTTTTGTCGATAACTTTGTACAATAGAGCCGTTGTAACTTACACGAGTAAGTAAATGTCAATTATCAATCAATCCGCCATTGCAAAAAAATTAAACGTTAGTCGAGCCACGGTTTCGAAGGCACTGAAGGATGCGGATGATATTTCCGTAGAGATGAAAAAGCGTGTGTGGGATATGGCCGAAGAAATGAATTATATCCCCCATTATCACGCAAGAAGACTGCATTTCCAAGAAACAAAAACAATCGGCGTTATCGTCCCGGATGTATCAAACTCATTTTTCTCATTTGTGATCGATGGCATCATGGATATCGCCAGGCTGTCGGGGTATCATATTATTCTTACGGTTTCAAGAGAAAAAGCCGATACCGAGAAAGATAATATTTTAACATTGTTGTCCATGAGGGTAGATGGGATTCTACTGGCTGTTTCAAGGGAAACGAAGGACACCCAGATATTTGATAAAATCAAGCGTTCAAATATACCTCTGGTTTTCTTTGACCGCGCTGTGGATTATTCAGGATTCAGTTCGGTTGGCATTGATGACAGGGGCGCCGCACGAAGATTGATCGATTTTGTCGTGCGCTGCGGGTATCAACGTATTGCTCATTTGGGAGGAAGCCTTCTGACAGATATCGGACGAAACCGGCGTGATGGATATCTTGATTCCTTAAAGAGACATCAAATTCCCGTTCGGGAAGAATGGATCATAGAAGGAGGATTCACACGAACGGATGGCTATCGTTGTTTCATGAAGCTCTATCAGACTGATTCAATGCCTGAAGTTGTTTTCTCGGCAAACGATCAAAATGCGCTGGGTGCTTATGACGCCATGAAGGAATTAGGCATTTTATTTCCAGAAAAGATCGGTGTGGTTGCATTTGGACACCATGAATTTGCCAAGATTATTACACCTTCAATGACAATTATCAATGTGAATCCGTATAATCTCGGTAAAAAAGCTATGGAAATAATGCTTCAACGGATCAAGGGGGAGGATATGCACGAACAAAAAATATTTATTCCAGCTGAAATCGAAATCGGAGAATCGATTCGAATACCCGAACATGTTGCGATAAATTAGTAGAGTAGGTATTTTTAAGTAATAACTTACTCGAGTAAGTTATTAAGCATCGATGTATTGGCATTCCTGAAGGGAGGTTTTTATGCACGTTAAGAACTGGTTATTTATTATTCTGTTTCTGTTCATAATTATAGGATTCGGGTTGTCCTTTGCACAGACAACGGGGAAAATTGCTGGAACGGTTGTTGATAAAGACACTGGCGAACCTCTTATAGGTGCGAATGTAATGTTGCTTCATACGTCGTCCGGAACTGCAGCGGATGCAAATGGGCAGTATTTTATTATTAATATTCCACCGGGCACCTACGATATCCAAGCGAGGATGATTGGTTACACGCCTGTCAAAATGGAAAACGTTCGCGTCAGCGTCAATTCTACAACTAATTTAAAATTTGAACTGAAAAAAACAGTTCTTCAGGGTGAAGCCGTGGTAGTGACCGCGAGCGCGGTTTCATTTAAAAAAGATCAAACCAGTTCAGTCCGCAACGTGTCAGCCGATCAAATATCCAAGCTTCCGGTTGAGTCGGTTGATCAAGTTGTGAATATGCAGGCTGGTGTTGTACAGGGGCATTTCCGCGGTGGCCGCACTAGCGAGGTTTCGTACCTGGTTGACGGATTGCCGGTCGTCAACTCATTCAGTGAATATTCCAGACAGAGCGTGTATGTTGAAAAAGAAGTTGTTCAGGATCTGGAAGTGATCAAGGGCACTTTTGACGCGGAATACGGCCGTGCCATGAGCGGTATGGTTAACGCAGTAACGAAAGAGGGGGGCAATGTATGGCAATGGTCTCTTTCGAGCGGGTATAGCAATTATTTCACTTCCCATAACAATGTGTTCATCGGGCTTGGGAAATCCGATTACCTGGAACGAAATTTGAGCCAGGATTATAAAGTTCAGCTCGACGGTCCTATTTTTAAAAATTGGTTGACCGTTTTTGCCAACTATCGGTACCAAAACAACCGAGGACCGATCAACGGTATCCGACGGTTTAATCCTTGGGATTACAGTGTTTATCCATCGCTTGATCCAGCGTCCTGGCACATCGAACACACCGGTAATAACCAGTTTGTGGCCATGCAGAAGAATTTTTACCACAATGCCATGGGAAAGCTGACTTGCAAAATCACCAACAATTTCAAGGTGAATTTGCTTTACACATTCAACGGTAATAAGAGCAAACGGTTCAATAATGGCCTGGGCGATTTTCAGTACAAATACAATCCGGACGGATTGCCATGGGACTTTAGCACCATTCATTTTGGTTCTTTTGATATCAACCACATGATTTCGAAAGCCCTGTTTTATGATCTGAAATTTTCATATACCGATCGGGTGGAGGAATCCTACTTATATAAGGATCCACTGGATTCTCGATATCTAAGTCCGAATTATCGGGGGAGCATTGAAACCGGTTTTTATACAGGCGGTATGGTGGATCCGGGAAAGAGAAAAGACACGTTCCTGAGAGGAGACGCCAAATTTGACCTGTACTGGCAGGCAAATAAAACACATGGTTTCAAAACAGGCTTCCTGTATACCTCTCATGTTATAGACAGGTGGCGGGTCGATGTGCGGAACCAGTATGATGGACTTCCGATTGAAAACGAGATGGTTATAGATCCCGAGACAGGGAAAATCTATTTTCCTTTTTATATACTTGAAACCGTCCCGATCACGGAAAATACGGTTGATATTTATAAAGTAAAACCATACGAGATATCGGCTTACATTCAGGACAAGATGGAATTCAATGAAATGGTGATCAAACTGGGCCTGCGATACGATTATTTTAACGCCAATTATCATTATCCCTCCAACTGGCGAAATCCATCCAACCAGTTGTCGCTTCCGGATTCCATGATGTCCACGATGTTGAAAAATGATCCGCAAATGCAGTTCAGCCCGCGATTGGGCTTGTCCTACAAGTTGAGCGACCAGGCCGTACTCCGATTCAGCTACGGACATTTTTTCCAAATGCCGCAGATGTTCGCTTTGTTTGAGGATAACATTTTTCGCGTATCCCCGTTCAATTTTCGGACCACTATCGGCAACTCCCAGCTCAAAGCGGAAAAAACGGTTCAATATGAAATCGGTTTATGGCAGCAGCTCATGACGGGCATGGGGCTGGAGGTTTCACTGTATTATAAAGATATCTACAACCTTCTCAGCACGAAAATCATAACCACTTACAATCAAATTAAATACGGCCTATTCACTAACAAGGATTACGGCAATGCCCGTGGCATTGAGTTGACATGGGATTACGTTTATTGTGGATTCTCCTCTTTTGTGAATTTCACATATTCTTTTACACGCGGCAATGCGGACAATCCAAGAGACACATATACGCGTGCGGGCGACAGCATGGATCCGATCACTCGGTTGATTCCCCTGGAATGGGACCAGCGGTACACGATAAACGCTACTGTTTCCTATACAGCAAAGAATTGGGACGCGGCACTGACCGGATATATCAATTCGGGAACACCGTACACCTATGATGCTCCCGATTACAGCTCGCTCTATCGGATTAATCTCTATGAAAACAACGCATCCAAACCGACATCCCTGAGCTTCGACTTGACAGCCTCTTACATGGTTCCCTTATTTGGCGGGCATTCAGTCAAATTCACACTCAATGTTTACAATTTGTTCGACAAACTCAACGCCGCCTGGGTGTATGGTGATACTGGCCAGCCTTACACCAGAATTGTGACGGAAGCTGATCTGAGTCGCTTCCGCAGCGATTATAACGATTATTATGACCAGGTTAAAAATCCGACCATGTATTTGAATCCCAGGTCGGTTAAAATTACAATGGGATATACTTTTTAAACAATGATCAATGATATCTTATTTGCCAGGATGAAACAAATCAGATAATTTAGGAGACAGTGGTATGAAAATAAGGACTAAATTTCTTGTAGCATGCTTGTGGATGGCATTATGCGTATCCAGCTTGTTGGCTCAGGGCAACGAGTACACAGGTCCAGAAGATCCGGCAGGTGATATCTCTGCTATCCGTTCCAGCTACATGAACTCAAACCGGCTGCTGCTTTATTTTGAAAACAACACGCAGATCGCAGATTACCCCACAGTCGGCACAAGCCGGTGGCCGAATGATTACACAGGTCAGCGGATGATCGATGTCGCCTCAGTATTGGTGGGGAGCCAGGTTTATGTGTATAACGATTCCATTCCCGTCGACAATTTGAACGATCCCCGATTGAATGAAACCGGTGCCATCGACACATTGTACTTTCTACAATCCCATTCTTATGCTGATGCCCAACCGGATTTGAATTACGACGGAACCGTGGAATGGGGGATTTATCCTGTACCGGGTTATTGCAACGAGGCTCAGGATAACGTGGCCATGAGCGACAATCCCGATTCGTGGCCTCCGGCAGGATGGCCTTTAACCGGTTTCACCAGAGTGTGGCAGGGCGAATGGTTCGGACGATACGGCAGAGGTCTTGTAAAGGCAGACCTGGAATCGTATTTTGTGGCCAATGACGCGCAGGACATGGAATATATCATCCAGCGCAATGACCCGGAAGAAAAACTCATCACCGACGGGCCCCGCTACCATCCCAGGCCTGGAAGAGTCATCGGAGATTTTGATCCCAATGTTACTATCCAAAAGGGGTTACCGTGGGGCGGTCTCGGTCTCCGTATTGAAGTGCGGGGATACCAGTGGTCCAATATTGAGGCCCAGGACATTGTTTTCTGGGAGTACAATATCTCCAATGTCTCCGATTATAACTTGCCGTTAAGCGGTTTCGGATATTACATCGATAACAGTATCGGAGGCGATGCCAGCGGGGAAAATGAGGTCGGTTATCGCGATAAAGTACTCGATCTGTGCTATGTCTGGGAACAGATGGGCCAAGGGGAAGGCGGACGCATGCCGGGAACCATGGGGTACGCCTATCTGGAAAGCCCGGGCAAAGCCTATAACGGGATTGATGATGACGACGATGGTATCATTGATGAAAGGCGAGATAATCCAGCAGGTGAATGGGTTGGTCCCAATGTCGGGGTTGACGGGAAACTCATCGATACGTACAAATTTAGCAATTTCTATCACCGTGAGCCCAAAGAACATTGGGAGGGTGATGAGGATCAGGATTGGCAGGACGGAATTGATCCGGACAATGATGGACAATACGCCGATCAGGATGACCATGGGATCTGGATTCTTGAATCCGGAGCATTTGTGGGTGATGATGTTGGCATTGACGGTGTCGGACCAGGCGATTTAAACTACTATGGCCCGGATCTTGATGGAACCGAGTGCAACCACAAACCGGATTTCATTGCTACCAAAGGTGAACCCAATTTCGGGCCGCAGGACGTCGGCGAATCGGACATGGTCGGGCTGACCAGCTTTCTGTTGTTCGATTGGGCAGAGTGGCAGAACACCTTGAATTTAACGATCGATGAAGACAAAAATGTATGGAATGTGATGAATTCCGATTCGCTGTCCGAATTTCTCATCGCAGGATCCGTAGGATCGATATACATGATTTTTGCCTCTTCGCCTTTTGAGTTTTATAAGGGCCATACCGAAAGGGTGTCGATGGCGTTCATGTGTGCGTATGAAAACCTTGCTGTGCTCAACGCCTCGGAACACCGGGCGCCGAATCTGTTCCGGCTCAAAGAGGTGGCCCAGATTATCTATGAGCGCGATTACCAGTTCGCCCAGCCTCCTGTGATGCCAACCTTGTCCGCCATTCCGGGGGATGGGAAAGTCACCCTCACCTGGGATGACGCCGCCGATACAAAAACCCGTGAACCCCTTCTGCAGAATATCAATGATTTTGAAGGATATAAATTGTATAAATCAACGGATAAATTTATATCCGATCCTATAACCATTACCGACGGGCAAGGGGCCAAGAAATTCCGCGCGCCGCTTTTTCAATGTGATAAAATCGATACAATTACAGGTTACTGCAGTTTCGGAGGAGAGCGGGAAGGTCATCTCGTGTATCTGGGCGACGACACGGGAATCCGGCATTATTTCGAGGATACTGACGTTCAAAACGGCAGAACTTATTATTACGCACTGGTCGCCTATGATTATGGCGTCGAAGACCTCGATATTGCCCCGGCCGAAAACACGGTACATATCTATCAGGACGAATCGGAAAACATTACTTTCTTGGGACAAAACATCCAGATTGTGATGCCAAGACAAATGGCAGCGGGTTATGTGCCACCTGAAATTGATATCGATACAGGACGTTCGTCGGAACGACTGGCGAACGGTCAGGTCATCCCCGCAATTATCGATCCGAGTGCAGCTGAGAAGGGTCACACTTATAAATTGACGTTTCAAAGCACTCCAATGGAATTTTATGAACGAACGCAGGCAAGAAGATCCATTAGAGACGGAAAACGGGTGACATCCGGCATTGAGGTTTATGATATTACACAAACAAGCCAGCGTGTTTATGTAGAGAATGCCGAGAGTGGTTTCCCGGATAACAATTTACAATACAGTACCGATAAAGAAGTCTGGGAATATCCAGCCAACCGCAATATCACTACCGATGTTTTTCAGGGACTCCAATGCAATGTCTCGATTCCTTCTGATTCCGTCGAATTGGATCTGGATCATACTGGTTGGATTCAGGGAGAGGCACCCATCAATTTTCAATTGGGTCCTGCGGCACAATATTTTGCTTATCAATACGAAATTGTATTCGATCCCAGCCAGGAATATCAGTCGCTAACCAATAGGCACACCAGCATTTATGATGTGGATGGTACCCTGGTAAAAACCACGAATAGTGTATTGGGGCTGAAGTATCCGTTTTATATCATTAATAATTTAATCAAGGACAGTTTGAACAACTATGAAAAATTGGATTGTGTTTTGTATGATGTCAATGAAAATGGTTCACTTGACTGGGATACGGATCGATTCCTTGTAGGTTATGTCAATCAGGTTGACGACAAGTTCTGGTGGAGCGGGACGATCTTTGGTTTCGATTTCATCCAAACTGGGAGCAACAGCAATCCGACAACAATGGGTGATACCTATCGAATATCTTTTCATAAACCGCTTGCGGAATCGGATTCTTTGGTCTTTACAATCAATCCGGCGAAGGATATGGACAAATCAAAACTAAAAATGTCAATGGATTCAATCAAAGTAGTGCCTAATCCATATATTGCAACCAACTTGATGGAGACGGCAGTGGCTAATCCATATTTGAACCAGGGCCGGAGGCTCCTTTTCACGCATATTCCGGCCAACTGTGTGATCCGTATTTTTACCCCATCGGGCGTATTGGTCGACAAAATCGACGTGGCCAACGAACCATCCAATGGAATCGTCCACTGGAATTTGTTATCCCGCGAGGGACTTGAAATCGCGGCCGGGATGTACATTTTCCATGTCAAATCCAACGCAACCGGGGATGAAAAAATCGGTAAATTTGCGGTTATAAAGTAATGAAATTGTTGGAATGTCCATTCATTCCAATCACAGGAGATGAGATATGAACAAAAAACGATTTGCACTATTGCTCACCACGGGGTTGTTGTGCAGCGTTCAAGTTTGGGCACAGTCCAAACCCTATCGTGTGGGAACAACGACCGCCAATTTTCTTGAAATTGGTGCCGAAAGTGCCGGATGTGCCATGGGCGAAGCCTATGTCAGTGTCGCGCGGGATCTTTCGTCCGTGTATTGGAATCCGGCAGGACTTTCTTATTTAACCCTTAATGAAGTCCAGTTCGTCTATCAATCCTGGATTATCGACATCAATTTCAGTCATGGAGGTGTGGCTGTGGTTTTGCCCAATTATGGGACGATTGCCCTCTCTTACACAGCCTTGAATTACGGAAACACCCCTGTAACGACCATGGAAATGCAGGAGGGAACGGGTGAATCCTATTCGGCGATGGACATCGCAGCGAGTCTTTCATACGCCCGGAAACTGGCTCAATGGTTTGGATTTGGTATTTCTTTCAAATACATTAATTCCAGTATCTGGCATATGAAAGCAAGCGCGGCGGCTCTGGATCTGGGGGTCATGGTCAATACCACTTTCTTTTCTCCGGACGGAAACCGGGAAAACGGCCTTTCCATCGGCATGAGCATTTCCAACTACGGTACCCGAATGAAATACGACGGGATGGACCTTCTGCAGCCCATCGATATTTCTCCTGAAGAAAGCGGCAACTTTAAAGATGTTGAGGGTCAATTCCGACTTCAGTCCTGGGAACTTCCCCTGATCTTCAGAATCGGTGTGTCGGTGATTCCAATAAAAACTCTCAATCATCAATTGTGCTTCGCTATGGATGCACTTCATCCCAATAACAACAGCGAATCGATCAACTTGGGCGGAGAATACCGGTTGAGTCTACCGGGAATGGCTAAATTCTTCTTAAGAGCCGGCTATCACGGTCTCTTCATGGACAGCTCGGAATATGGATGGACCTTCGGCGGAGGCATTCACTGGGCCTTGATGAACAACAAGGAATTAAAGTTGGATTACGCCTATAAAACGATAGGTCTCCTGGGGAATTATTCCATGTTCACCGCCGGCATGACGTTTTAGAAAAGGATGTCATGCGTTTGATGTCAGATTGGAGGTAAGAGATGAGGAATGTAATTCTTTTCGTGCTGGTCATCGCAACCTTTTGCTTCATCCAATGTAACAAGAGCGATACGGTCGGACCCGAAGACCAGAATCATGCTATCGATGTGGGCGAGTACATCATCCTGCCGCACGGTGTGGTGACCTCCCCTCCGCATGAAGTGCACCTGTTCTTCAACGTGGTTGACACTTCCAGAACGGCAGTGGATTTTTTAACCGTTGACCGCTTTTCAATCAAGGAAAACGGAACGTCCATAGATCCGGACGAGGCGGCCTTGTTTGTCCGAAAACAGAATACGTTCGACTATAATTTGAACACGATCCTGTTGTTGGACGTCAGCGCGGGAATTAACCTGGACGTTTTAAAAGAAGCCGTCCGGGCTTTTATAAACGGTATTGCTTCGATGCAGTCAATTGCGGTTTATGTTTTTTCAGGCACATTAAATATGGTACAAGATTTTACTCAGAATTCCACTCAGTTGATCAGTGCGATTGATGGGATAACAACGGGTTCAGCAGAGAGAAATCTGTACGGGGCTATATCGCGGGGATTTAATCTATACAGTGAAGTTTACAACCTGGGAGTCTTTCAACAGGGGAATTTGGTGGTTTTTACAGCCGGGGATGACACTGAAAACGAAAAGAGCAAAGAAGAGGTCATATATACCTCACAATTTGCGAACGTCTATACCATCGGTCTCGGCAGCGATCTGGATCGGGATTTTCTGAATCAGATCGGAACCCGCGGATTTCTCATTGTTTCCGATACAAACCAACTTGTCGAAGCCTTCACCCAAACCCAGACATCCATCACCAAATTTGCGGATAGTTTTTATTGGATTTCCTATCAGTCTTCGCTGAGAGGAACGGGAACGCAGCAAGTTGAAATGTCCATTTCCGCCAATGCTTATAATGGGACAGGCTCCACGATGAAAAACTCGTTCGATGCAAGCCAATTCGAAGATTTGGAAACGGGAATAGCTGTTAATTGGACATCGGCTGAGCCAGAAGGAGTCGACTCCCTGATTGCCGGCGTAAATGTACCGCGAATAGTGAGGGCTTACTCCCAGAGTGGAAACACCACTCCGATGTACGAGTGGTTTTCCGCAGATCCGGAAATCATGACTGTGGAGCCGCTCGAAGCTGGTTTTTCCGAGGCCACTCTTCTCGCGGGAGCCGAAGGCAATACGCTTTTGATCGTGAAAGACACCGCCAATGGTTTTGCGGATACTGTTCTGGTCCAAACCGTCCAATCCTACGACGGGCACATTCTCCGGGAGTGGTGGAACAACATGAATGGAACGACAATAGGCAGTTTAACTTTAGATCCGAGATTTCCAGATTTCCCGAGTGGGAGGCAGTACCTTAGTCAAATGGAGGGACCGCAAAATTTCGGTGAAAATTATGGATCGCGTCTGAGGGGATTTGTCCGTCCGGACGTCAGCGGCACCTATTCATTCTGGATCGCCAGTGATGATGCCTCCCAGTTGTTGCTCAGTATGAACGAAAACCCGGAATCGAAAGCAGAAATTGCAAGGGTGGACATTTGGACCGGAAACCGGTCCTACGATGAGTATCCATCTCAACATTCCACCGATTTTGAACTGGAAGCCGGAAAATTATACTATATTGAAGTACTTCACAAAGAAGGCGGTGGAGGCGATAACGTATCTGTTGCGTGGGATGGACCTGACATTACCAGAATCCTGATTCCCTCGCAAAACCTTTCCGCCTGGCTGGGAGATTAAAAAAAATATCCATAAAAATATGATATAACATTTTGATGGCCGACGTTCATCGGTACATTTATTTGAAATCAAATAAGGCAAAAACCGGTTCCGTTGAGGATATTATAAACTGCATTACTAATTTTTGAAAATCCAATGGGGCATATTGATTGTGCTTGTTTAAAATCAGAATGTCCTTTACCAACACGCGGTACCGGTTTTAGTTTACTCACTCAAAACCAATTTAAATGATGGGAAAAAGTCTGAATGGAAATGAATAAAGTCGTTGTTGCCGGAGCAGGGGGATTTATTGGGGGGCATCTGGTCTCCGCCTTGAGTAAGAAAAAGAATCATCTCATCCGTGCGGTAGACATCAAACCATTAAACGAATGGTACCAGGTATTTCCGGATACGGAGAATTTGGTTCTCGATCTTCGAGAGAAAGAGAACTGCTACCAAGCGGTCAAAGGATTCAACGAAGTCTACAATCTGGCCGCAGACATGGGCGGTATGGGATTTATTGAAACCCACAAAGCGGCATGCATGATCAGTGTGCTGATCAATACCCATCTTCTCATGGCCGCGAAGGACATGGGCGTGGACCGGTATTTTTATTCGTCCTCCGCATGTGTGTATAACGGCGAGAAACAGACCGATCCGGACAATCCCGGCCTGAAAGAATCCGACGCCTATCCTGCTCTGGCCGAAGACGGTTATGGTTGGGAGAAACTGTTTAGCGAGCGGATGTGCCGGCATTTCAGGGAGGATTATGGATTGACCACCCGCGTCGCCCGGTTTCACAATGTGTACGGACCATTCGGTACGTACGAAGGCGGTCGGGAGAAAGCACCCGCGGCTATATGTCGTAAAGTCATCGAAGCCCAACTGTCTGGCAAACATGAAATTGTGATCTGGGGAGACGGTTTACAGACCCGCAGTTTTATGTACATCGATGATTGCATCAAGGGAATCTTCGACATCATGACCAGCCGGATCGAGGAACCGATCAATCTGGGTTCAAGTGAAATGGTGTCCATCAACGCCTTGACAGATATCGTTGAAAACATTGCCGGAATCAAACTGCAGCGGAAGTACGACCTCGACGCACCCAAAGGCGTTCGCGGCCGAAACAGCGACAATGCCCTGATTAAAGAGTATTTGAATTGGGAGCCTTCCATTTCTTTGAGAGAAGGGATGAAACAAACGTACAATTGGATTTACTCGCGGATGACCGCAAAGCAGGCGTGATGGGGAAATCCATATCAAAGAGAAAAAAGGTTCTCGTTAGCGGATGTTTTGATTTGCTGCATGCGGGGCATGTCGCGTTTTTTAAAGAAGCGTCTGGTTATGGAGAATTGTATGTCGCAGTCGGCAGTGATCAAAATATCAGACACCTGAAAGGGAAAACGCCAACCTTTTCTCAGGAAGAACGTCTCTACATGGTAAACGCCATTCGTTATGTTCATCAGGCGTTCTTGAGTTCTGGCAGCGGCATTCTTGATTTTAAACCAGATTTGGTTCGTTTACGGCCGGAGGTTTTCATTGTCAATTCTGATGGTCACACTGAAGGAAAAGATAAGCTCTGCAAGGAAAATGGCGTGGATTACATTGTGCTCGACCGCGTTCCTGAAAGCGGTTTGACTGCACGGGCGAGTTCGGAAATTAAAAAAAACCTGCGGTTGCCGTACCGCATCTGTCTTGCAGGAGGGTGGCTGGATCAGCCCTGGGTATCCGAACTACATCCCGGACCCGTTATCGTGGCGCAGATCAAGCCGAACATTGATTTTCATGAAAGATCGGGAATGGCTACCAGCTCAAGGAAGGTGGCCCAGGAACTTTGGGGGGACAGGATACCGAAGGGCGATCCGGTACGCAATGCCAAATTGCTTTTCGGAGCGGAGAATCCACCAGGCGCACGGTACGTTTCGGGTTCTCAGGATCATCTCGGTTTACTCCTGCCGGGAATTAACCGGTTGTTTTACGAAGGAGATTACTGGCCAAGCCGGATTGACTCTCTCACAGACAGAGAGACGGCCGAATGGCTTGAAAAAGTGATTCATTTGATTCCCATTCAGTCCAGACCGACACAGTACGATCCAATCCGGAACAAAAACCTGACAGTTGAATGGGTCAAAAAACTGGCTGAGTCTGGTGAATTGTGCTGGCAGAGTATCCGAAACAAAGATGTCATGGGTTTGGGGCGATCACTCACACTGAGTTTGGAAGCCTGGAAACATCTTCTGCCGATGACTGTTTTGGACGAATCACTTGAGCAATTAGAAAGGTACGCTTCCTATCCAGGCGCAATATTTTCCGGGAGCGGAGGTGGATATATCGTTGTCGCTTCGGAAGACTCGATCCCGGAAGCCTTACAAATACGAATCAAAATCTAATCAGCCTTGAGTTCTATAAAAAAACCATCTCAAGTCAAATGAAAAAGTATTTCTTTAAAGGATTTAAATATGCGCGAATATATAGTTGAATTTCCTGCAAACAAAGTAAAACGCTATTGCAAGACCTTGGAACTGGTTAACGACCCGAATCTGATCGAAGAATATAAAAAGGTTCACGCTCCCGGATCGGCCTGGCCTGAAATTACACGAGGGATGCGAGAAGTTGGGATCCTCGATATGGAAATCTATTTATACCAGAACCGGTTGTTTATGATCATGGACACAGTTCCGAATTTCGATCATGAACAGGCCATGGCCGAGCTTGCTCAAAAACCCCGCCAGAGCGAATGGGAAACCTGGGTAGCAAGGTTTCAAAAAGCATCTTCAAACGATACCGCGAATGAAAAATGGCAATTGATGGAACGAATTTACAAACTCGAAGATTAGAATTTGTAATAAATAATTCTCCTGATGGGTGAAAAGATTGTTCATGTTGAATATAATAAAATAGAAATAGAGAAAAATTTTAACTTGGAACAATATGATCCGAATTCCTTCGATCCGACAACGATGATGAGTTATCAATTACCAATAAAGAGTAAAATGGCTCTGAAAGTCTGTGATTTTTTCAGATAGGAAATTACAACTTTAATATATACAGATTTTATACAGACAAAGAAGCTGCTTTAATTGAGGTAACAGAACTTTAGCAAATTCCACGAATAAAGGAAACGGGGGGACGCATACCGAGCCCTTCGAAAGACTCAGGGTAAACCTATCGAAGCATATCGAGTAAGTATTGATGGATTCTTCTCCCGACGTTTCAGGATTAAAATGAAATTCCTTTTATAAATTTACCAAAGATCAGTCAATAATCTAATTCAGGAGTCAATAGCTTATGAAAACAAAAATGTTTTTAATTGCTGTCTTTCTGATTCTGTTTGTTACTGGAATAATTGGTAAAATCTCGGCACAAACAGAAAAACAAGAATATCAACCCGAATTTGAATCATTGGAAAAAGGAAACCCAGTCCCCGAGTGGTTCAAGGACGCCAAGTTTGGTATTTATTTTCACTGGGGAGTATATTCTGTTCCAGCATTTGCAAACGAATGGTATCCCCGCAGTATGTATATCAAAGGATCGGCAGAAAATAAACATCATATTGAAACTTACGGCGATCCATCTCAATGGCCGTACAACTATTTCATCACCGGTGCGAAAGATAATAAAGGTAACTTTGTACAGTTTGCACCTAAGCTAAAGTCGGAAGGAGGTAAATTCGATCCTGATGAATGGGCACAGTTGTTTGCCGATGCGGGAGCACAATTTGCTGGCCCGGTAGCCGAGCACCATGATGGTTTTTCGATGTGGGCAAGCAAAGTAAATCCCTGGAACGCAAAAGATATGGGGCCGAGACTGGATTTGGTCGGTCTGTTAACGGATGCCATCCGCAAAAAGAATATGAAAATCATCCTTTCTATGCACCATGCATACAATATCACCGGATATTATGATGTTGTGCCTCAAACAAACGATCCAAAACTTCAAATGCTTTTCGGTCAGCAGGGAAAAGAAAAAAATGAAGCGTTTTGGCTTGCCAAGCACAAGGAAATTATCGACAACTATAAGCCCGATATTGTTTGGCAGGATTTCAACCTGCATGTTATTTCACAACCTATTCTTTTACAATTTTTGGCTTACTATTATAATAAAGCAGCCGAATGGAACAAACCTGTTGTAGCAACTTTTAAAGACGGTCTGAATACAAAATGCGCTGTTTTGGACTACGAACGCGGAGGTCCCGCCGATATCACTGATAATTACTGGCTGACCGATGATGCCATCAGTTCCTCAAGCTGGTGCTACACCGAGGGAATCGGATATTATTCCAAGAAACAGATCCTTCACGGGTTTCTCGACAGAATCAGCAAGAACGGTAATTTACTTCTCAACATTTCTCCAAAAGCAGATGGGTCAATACCACAGGAACAAAAGGATGTTCTGCTTGCCATGGGTGCATGGCTTAAAAAATATGGCGAAGCGGTGTATGCAACCCGTGCCTGGGAAAAATACGGAGAAGGTCCCACCAAAATGGGAGGTGCGCACGGTGTAATGGGAGCTCCAAGCGAAGGTACGGCGAAAGATGTTCGCTATACCCGATCGAAAGATAACACGACACTTTACGCAATTTTGCTCGGTTGGGAAAAGGACCAGAAAGAAGTTATGCTCAAATCATTGTCCTCCAGAAGAATCAACTGTAAAAACCTGAAATCGGTTGAACTCATCAATGGCGAAGCCGGGATATACCTGCCATTGACATACAAACAAAATGAAAAAGGATTAATCGTGCGTTTACCCGAATGCTCTTTGGAAGAACTGGCCTATGTTTTAAAACTGAGTTTCAACGGCAACATTCCGCCGTTTGACAATTATGCTGATTTCGACTGCACGCCTGCTTATTACATTGTTCCGGAAAAGAACACAGGTAACTTGATGCTTGGTTCGGATTTGGGACTGAGCAGTCAAAGAAAAAATCCGGCCAACCAATGGAAGTTGAAATCCGCCGGGAAAGGCGTTTATGCAATTCTGAACCGTGCAAATTCTAAAAAAGTGCTTGAGTGCGCAATTCAAGATCATGATCTTGTGATTTCAGATTTTAGCGGAAAGGCCAATCAGTTTTGGAAAATCGATGATGCCCGCAACGGGTTATTTAAAATTTCCAATAAACAATATCCCGATAGGATGTTATCCGTCAATGTTCCCTTGGCTGAGGGGAATAAAGCCGAATTGCTCAATTCCAAAAGTGGTTCATTTTTAAGATGGCAGTTTATGGAAGTCTGTGAGTTGAAACAGAAAGCTTTTAAATCCCATACGATTCCGGGAACCATCGAAGCCGAAGACTACGACATCGGCTGCCCCGGCGATGCATATTATGATAGAGGCATGGAGAATTCGGGCGGTCAATATCGTCTCAGTGAAGGTGTGGATATTGAAAAATGTTCCGCCGGCAGTTACAATGTTGGCTGGACATTTACAGGCGAATGGATGGCATATACGGTCACAATAAGAAAGTCGTCAAATTACCAGGTTTCATTCTATGTGGCCTCAACTTCAGATAATTCAAAACTTCATCTTGAATGTGACGGAGTAAATAAAACCGGGATTATATCACTTCCAAATACAGCAGGGTTTCAATCATGGGATGTTGTAAAAAAGATTATTAAACTTGACGCCGGTCAGCATATACTAAAATTGGTTATAGAAGGTGGTGGACTAAACCTTGACAAGATGGTTTTTGTGGAAGTGAAATGAGGAATTAAGGGTAGGAGTATTATTGCCGGAGTGGACAATAGCGTTCCGATTCACCATTAATATTTTGAGACCAATGAGCGAAAGTTATTCCATAGTTTGGCCCTTGTCGTTATATAATTGAAAGATAAAGCCGAGGAAATACTGCTGAAAGCAGCCTCTAAGGATTTGAGAGAATCAGAAGTTGTAATACAAACGGAATGAAACACAAAAAAGATTGTATAATGATGTCAGAGATATTTCAGAATATGAATGGAAATTGGACAGACTCATGGAATGATTAGAATTTATTTGTTTAATATTGATGGATTCGATCTTTAGATTTATTGTCACTCACGATGACTGGATTTTTGGCAATCCTGTAAACTATCTATTTGGATGGTTTTAAATTATGAAACAATTTTGTATTTTAATTATAGTTTTTGTTTTAAATTGTATCGCGGCAAATGCAGAGGATATTATTTCGCCAAATAAGCATATTAAAGTAGAACTGACTAATATAAATTCATCCGTTGATAATAATTATTGTCAGTTATATTTTAAAATCTTGTACAAAGAAGATTCGGAATTTGTCGAAGTGCTGCCCAATTCACCATTGGGTATCTCTCGTTCAGATCAGCAATTTGTCGATAACCTTATTCTTGTTAAAGAGTCAAAAGTGAAAGCGATACACAATAAATATAAAATGATTCACGGTAAACGGAAGCTTTGTGAAAACATAGGGACAGAAAAAGTTTTCAGTTATAAGAATGCCAACAATCAACCTCTGGATATTGTTTTCAGAGTTTACAATAACGGTGTTACATTCCGGTATGTCTTCCCGAATCATTCCGATTCATTGGTCAATGTGACCAGTGAAGCAACAACCTATGTGTTGCCGGATAGCACCTGCCGGTGGATGCAGCCGTACGACTTCGGTTATGAAAAATTCTTTCCGTTTACTAAAACAGGAACAGGCAATAATCAAAAACAAGAATGGGGATTTCCCGCGTTATTCAAAGTAAATGATCAACTATTATGGGTCTTGATTTCCGAAGCCAATATTACGGAAAATAATTGTGCTTCCCTATTGAGCAATCTGAATGATTTAAATCAATATCAGGTCACCTATCCATCCCCGAGAGATCATTTCCCGCAAACGGGAGTTGTCGCCAAACTGCCCTGGCATTCGCAATGGCATGTGCTCATCATCGGGCAGTTATCCGATATTGTTGAATCTACACTCATTACGGATGTCAGCGAGCCTAACCAATTGAAAGATACAGACTGGATTAAACCGGGACCGGTTTCGTGGATTTACTGGGCGAACAATCACGGCTCGAAAGATTATCAAAAGGTTGTCGAATATGTGGATCTGGCCGTGGAAATGAACTGGCCCTATGTGCTGATTGATTGGGAATGGGAAGAGATGACTAACGGCGGAAATATTATTGATGCCGTTAATTATGCGAAGAGCAAAGGAATCAAACCGATGATTTGGTATAACTCATGTTCAAGCTGGTCTACTCCCACAACAAATAAAAATATGTTAACAGCAGAAAAACGTGCCAAGGAATTTGAGTGGCTCAATAAAATCGGCGTATACGGGATTAAAGTGGATTTCTTTGCCGGCGACCAGCAGGATATGATGAAATATTATATCGATATCCTTAAAGATGCGGCAAAATATCATTTGATGGTCAACTTTCACGGCGCAACGATTCCGCGCGGTTGGGCAAGAACGTATCCTAATTTAATGACGATGGAAGCCGTCTATGGTGCCGAATGGTACAACAATCGATCCACGCTGACAAACAAAGCCGCCGGTCACAACACGACCCTCCCTTTTACCCGCAATGTGATTGGTTCAATGGATTACACACCGGTTACGTTTTCGAATTCACAGCACCCGCATATTACATCCTATGGTCACGAATTGGCTTTATCGGTTGTTTTTGAATCCGGGTTTCAACATTTTGCCGATAGACCCTCGGTCTATCATTCTTTACCTTCCGAACCTAAAGAATTTTTAAAACATGTTCCAGTCTGTTGGGATGATACAAAACTGCTCGATGGTTATCCCGGGGAAAAAGTGATTATCGCTCGGGTAAAGGGAAAAAAATGGTATATTGGTGGCTTAAATGGAAAAAATGAAGCTCAAACATTATATGTAAATTTTAATTTTCTTGGTAAAGAAAATTGTTCTCTGAAGCTTATTAAAGACGGAAGTGATGATAAATCTTTTTCATGCGATTTGGTAAAAGTTAAAAAAGGTGATACTTTGAAAATCGATTGCCTGCCGAGAGGTGGATTTGTTGGTATTCTCATGGTACCAGACAAATAAAACCAATTTTGGAGTATTTATGGATAGAAAAAATTTTATAAAGTGCGCATGCGGATTAGGAATAGGTACATGCACAGGTTTTGGCATGTTAACCAATAACAAGCTGTTGGCAGCTGTTATACAAAATTCTCAACCCGATAAAAAAACGCCGCTTGTGCCGGTTGACACCAGACAAATACAAAATGTTTTAAGTTATATCGATTCTTCGATAGATGAATCAGTGAAAAAAAGCATTTTTGAAAAACTTGGTGCTGAACATATTACACATGAAGGTTTTAAAAATTGGATTATTGATAACAAGAAAGATCTGAAAGGTTTTTTTGACAGGATTAACTCGAATAAAGATACCTATTGGGAAAAGATAGAATATGATTCTGAAGCTTCAACTATCAAAATTACAGGAAAACCGGTGGACAGATGCGCCTGTCCCTATGCACAGTCTGAAAATCCGCCGCTCGCGTTATGCAATCACTGCTGTGCGGGTTTTCAAAAAGCCATGTTCGAAATGCTCCTCGAGAAATCGGTAACAAAAGTGCAGATTGATGAGAGTTATTTGTTGGGCAACAAGAGATGTAGTTCCACAATGTACATTGAGGGGAAATTGCGATTGGAATAAATGATGCGAGGCATTCATACTTAAAATATCCTAAAATCAAGGAGTTTGGAATATGAAACAGAAACTGTTCATTGTCATATGTTTTCTATTTATAATAAACCTGTGGGGTGAACAATTGCCCTATCAAAATCCAAATTTAAGTTCGGAAGAAAGGGCAAAAGATTTGATTGCACGGCTGACTCTGGAAGAAAAAGCGGCGTTGATGCGTGATGTATCGGAAGCCGTCCCACGTCTTGGAATAAAAAATTTTTACTGGTGGAGCGAAGCCCTGCACGGCCTGGCAAATAATGACAGTGTCACGGTTTTCCCTCAACCCATTGGTATGGCCGCTTCGTTTGATGATGAATTGGTCTGCAAAATTTTTAACGCTGTTTCTGATGAGGTGCGGGCCAAATACAACGAATCGCAAAAAAGAGGGATGGAACATCGCCGTTTTTTAGGTCTTTCCGTTTGGACACCCAATATCAATATTTTTCGGGATCCGCGCTGGGGACGCGGTCAGGAAAGCTATGGTGAAGATCCTTATTTGATGTCCCGCATGGGGATTTCTGTGGTCAAAGGGCTGCAGGGACCTGCTGATTCACGATATAAAAAACTGTTAGCCTGTGCCAAGCACTTTGCTGTTCACTCGGGACCTGAACCGAGCCGTCATACCATGAACATCAATGACCTCGATCCCCGAGATTTATGGGAAACCTACCTTCCCGCATTCAAAGCGCTAGTGGAGGAAGCAGGTGTCCGCGAGGTGATGTGCGCTTATCAGCGTCTTGATGATGAACCCTGCTGCGGCAACACACGGCTGCTGCAAAAAATCTTGCGTGACGAGTGGGGCTTTAAATACCTTGTTGTTTCCGATTGCGGGGCAATATCTGATTTTTATAACAGCCATAAAATTTCCTCAGATGCAGTACATGCGGCTGCCAAAGGTGTTCTGGCAGGGACGGATATAGAGTGCGCAGGCCCTGCTTATAAACTGTTACCCGAAGCGGTGGAAAGAGGCTTGATTAACGAAGAAGATATGGATAAAAGTTTGATGCGGGTTTTGATAGGACGTTTCGATTTGGGAGAAATGGATGACGATTTATTGGTTCCCTGGACAAAAATCCCGATTTCAGTGGTCAATTGTGATGCACACAAAAAAATGGCTTTGGACATGGCGAGGGAATCGATGACCCTCTTGCAAAATAAGAATAATATTTTACCTTTATCCAAATCCCTTCAAAAGATTGGGGTAATCGGTCCAAATGCAAATGATGAACGAATGCTGTGGGGAAATTACAATGGACGCCCCATTTATACCATCACGATTTTGGATGGCATACAAACCAAACTCTCTGGCCAAGAGATTGTTTATGACAGGGCATGTGACCTGGTGGATAAAATGGTTATTGAAAACGCATTTAGTGAATGTTCCATTAATGGTCAATTAGGAATTAAAGCGACTTATTGGAATAACCGCGAATTTACAGGAGAAGCCGTTGCCATCGAACAAATGACCTATCCAATACAATTAACCACGGACGGGCAGCATGAATTTGCACCGGGTGTGCATCTACAGGATTTCTCCGGAAAATACGAAACAATCTATCAGCCGTCGGAGTCCGGAGAGATCGTATTTAAAATAGAGCCCAGGGGAAGATTCGAGCTTATCGTAAACCTCGATACACTGTATAAGCCGGTCCGGTTTGGACCGCGGACTCTCCGCGTCCCATTAATAGTTGAAAAAGGCAAGGAGTATAAAATTGAAGCGCGTTTTCGCCAAATCGGTCGCTGGCCGGCAAGTCTGAGTCTGAATTTTGGAAAGGAAGTCCCCGTTCAGTTCGATGCACTGCTCGAAAAGCTAAAGAACATCGATGTCGTGATTTTCGCAGGGGGTATTTCGTCTCAGCTGGAAGGCGAACAGATGCCTGTCGATTTGCCTGGTTTCAAGGGAGGCGATCGTACGGATATAGAACTTCCTGAAATTCAGCGAAATTGCTTGAAGGTTTTGAAACAGGCCGGGAAGAAAATCATCTTTGTGAATTGTTCAGGTTCAGCGATGGGTTTGGTTCCTGAGACCGAAACCTGCGATGCTATTCTGCAAGCCTGGTATGGAGGTGAATCCGGCGGTCAGGCAGTGGCCGATGTGTTGTTCGGTGATTATAATCCGTCCGGGAAACTGCCCATCACTTTCTACAAGAACATCAAACAATTACCGGATTTTGAAGATTATTCGATGAAAGGCCGGACTTACCGGTTTATGTCCGATCCGCTGTTCCCCTTTGGTTTCGGATTAAGTTATACTAATTTTTCCATCGGTAAAGCAAAAATTAGTAAAACCAAAATTAAAAGCGGTGAAAGTACCATAATAACCATTCCTGTAAAAAATTCCGGCAAACAAGATGGCACAGAAATCGTTCAGGTTTATGTGCGCAAAGTGAACGACATCAACGAACCACTAAAAACCTTAAGGGGTTTTCAACGGGTTGATGTCACAGCCGGGAAATCAAGTCAAACGATAATTGAGCTGCCTTATAAATCGTTCGAATTTTTCGACAGAGCAAGTGGTAAAATGGCTGTTACCCCTGGAGAGTATACAGTTCTGTATGGTTCCAGTTCGGATGCAAACGATTTGAAAATACTAAAAATCATAGTTCAATAAATATAGTTTATGCATTGGTATACAAATCCGAGATCATGGAAGAATTTTGAGTGAGCTTTTCATATAAAAGGAATATAAAGGTGTTTGGCCAATACCTAATTTTTGGATTATGTTTGACAGGTTCGGCCGTGTTCGCACAGCAAGGCGATCGGGTGAACCTTGGATGTTTGCAGACCGGGGCAACAGTCTCGTTCGTCTGTGCTGCAGGAGGTGAATGGGGTATTGAAATCTTTGGTGATACCGCCCCAATGATGATGCAACAAAAGCCCGCGCAGATCGAGATCTTTCAAAGGGAAAAGGACATTTGCGAACTTGCAGCGGGATACAAGACAGTCCGGAAATCAGCCTCCGGAATTGATGCCCACGCTGAAATCATATACAGCGACAGTGTTGTGTTTCGTATGCACGACCGGTGGAGCCTGAACGGAGCGGTAGTTTCGGTGCGCAGAAAGGTGGAAGTGGCGGGGAAAGCTCCGGGGGGCTTCAATTCGTCTGTCACGCTCACGGTCGATCCTTCCGTATGCTGGAGTGACGTGAATTGTTTTGCTCCGGGTGCATTGTATGGTGATCCTGCATACAATGGCGACCGCTCTCCCGGCGGTGTGCTAAATTACAAAGCACGTCGATTCCTCCTGCGTGAAGATATGATGTCGGCTCCGTTGTTCTCGCTCTCTTTCAATAACGGTTCCTCTGTGGCGATGCTGGATCCTTCACCGCGAGGTGAATCGACAGTGGAAGAGACAAAACTTACGAAAGATGTAATGACCGATGCAAGATTTCAATTTGGTGCCTTGGGCGCATGTCAGAAGAATGAGAGTCCAATCGAGTTTGGTTTCCAGTTTCCCGGCACGATGAGCATGTATGCGTTCGGTCCGAATGCATCGTCTGAACCGAGATGGATTCGACGCTATCATCCGATCGTTCAGGGAGTTGCTCATAACTACGAAGTTAGTTTTCGATTCGGACAAAACGAGTCGTTTCAGGACGTCATTAGAAACACATGGCGATGGTCTTGGAATACATTAAAGCCCGCAGTCACTCCTATTGATGTCGAACAGATGCGACAAGTGCTGATAGAACACCTGGCCGCTCAGGCTGCCACCATTGACGAACGCACAGGCATTCCTTTTGCAATCGCTACATTTGATACGAGCGCGCCTCAATGGAATTGGACGATGACAGCGATGGGCTTCGTGAGTAAAAATATTGAGTGCGCGGATCAATTACTGCGCGAAGGCGATCGAGATAAGTCTGAGCGTGGGCAAAAAATGCGTCACCTTGGACTGTCTATCATCTCATCCATGATCGAGGCCCTTCCGACCGTGCCGCTTCAGGCGACCGGTTATGATCTTGCAACCGGAAAACCATGGACAGGCGAACGGCAGGAATGGCTCGCACCCTGGCTGCGGAATGCTACAGAAGGTATGCGAGTCTTGATGCGTGCTTACCGGCGTGAGCGCTCCCTCGGACACCAACATCCCGAATGGTTCAACTGGGTCAAGTCCTACGTGGACTGGCTGCTAACGCAGCAAAGGGAAGATGGCTCTTTTCCACGGCGTTGGATAGCCGGTAGCAGCGAAGTTGCCGAAACAACTGGATCAACAAGCTATTGCCCGGTGCCCCTGCTCATTCTAATGACTGACGAGACAGGCGATCCTAAGTATGAGCAGGCAGCAATTTATGCAGGAGAATATGTTTGGGAAAACTGGGGAAGCCAGGGACTTTTTGTTGGCGGCACCAGCGACAATCCGAACATTACCGACAAGGAAGCCGGGATGCTGAGTCTGGAAGCTTATCTGAATCTCTATGAAGCAACCAGCGGGGACCAATGGCTGGGACGCGCCAAAATCGCAGCGGATTATGCTGAAAGCTGGATCTGGATCTGGAACCTGCCGATGCCGATTGATGCAGACAATACACAACTACACTGGAAGAAAGGTGTGCCGACCATTGGACTGCAGGGTATAAACGCCCGGGGTCCTGGTGGCGTCGATGAATACATGGATTGGTCAGCTCCATCTTATGCAAAACTGTATCTGTACACCAAAGACCAGCATTACCTTGATGTTGCCTGGATCCTCCTGCATGCAACCAAATCCATGGTTGCTCTTCCGGGACGTTTGTATGATATGAGAGGCGTCGGTTGGCAGCAGGAACATTGGAGTATGGGACCGAGCAGAAGAGGCCGCGGTGTCGGCGGACACCGGTTCTGGCTGCCTTGGGTCTCATCCAATCACCTATACAGCATTAACGGCTTAGAAGAGCTGGATGCGCGGCTGTTTGAACAGTTGAGTAAAGGAAGATTTAAGTAACGTATTCGAAATCCATATTAATGTTAAGGAATTAATCTATTATAGGAGATTATCCGCTTGAAGAAAGCAGTGTATTTTATTGCGATGTTGCTTGTCTTTACTTTAATACAATCAGCCACAGCCCAGACAAAAAACAAAAAGCAGCCAGAAGAAAAAGAACGACTCGTTCCGGGAGAACAGGCGCCTCTCGCCGACCCGGGACAGAATAGTTTCGGAAGGATACGTAATGTCGGCACGACAAAAACAAAACGACTGCCATGGCCAGCACGCCCGGAACCAGAAATTAAAACGGTATCCTTAGATGATATTATGATGAGCGATCCCTTTGTTTTTCCCGATGAAAAAACCAGAACATATTATCTGACAGGCACAGGGGGCCGGTTGTATAAAAGTAAAGACCTGGAAATGTGGACAGGCCCTTACAAGATTATCAACCTTACAGGTACCTGGATGGACAGTCTTTGGGTCGCCGCGGCTGAGATTCACCAATTTGGAGATAAGTATTACCTGGCCGGTACCTGGAGCGACCATACAACATTGATCGAAGCTGTTCCACGCCGTTATAACGTGCCTCTGAACCAAACCCAGCTTTTGGTAGCCGATTCGCCAGAAGGGCCATTTAAATCATTGGTCCCCGAATATGATTTTTGTCTGGGTCCCAGAGACTGGGATATCATTGATGGAACACTTTATCAGGAAAATGACACAACCTACATGGTTTTCGTGCACGAGTGGACCCAGCTCATCGACGGAACCATGGATTATATGCCTCTTTCAAAAGATCTGACACATCGAACCGCTGAACCAACTACCATCTTCCGTGCTAGTGAGGCGGCATGGTCCAAAGAGATGAACAGCATCGGTGAAGCCACTTTCGGTATGAAGATGCCGGGATGGGTGACAGACGGACCTCAACTGTTCAGAACGCAAACCGGTAAATTAGGAATGCTGTGGTCAAGCTGGGGTGAACATCGGTATGCACAGGGTGTGGCTTATTCGATATCAGGAAGCATTAAAGGTCCATGGATTCAGGAACCAGAGGCTTTTAAAGGGGATAATTCAGGTCATGGAATGATGTTCATAACTTTTGAAGGAAAAAGGCTATTGATCATCCACCATGCCGAAGAAAAAGGGCGACGTAAACCGCAGATTTATGAAGTCGATGATTCGGGCGATAAACTGGTCCTTGGACCGCGGTATCATCCGTAACAAATTTGCATCGTAGTCTAAAATGGTTTTAAAAATAGATATTTTTCAATAAGGGAGACCAATATGAATGTACCTAGAAAAATCATGATACTGGTACTCAGCCTTTCGGTTTTAATATTAGCATTCCAACGATGCTCCACCACATCTGAAGGTGTCGCAAAAACCATAGAGTTGTGTGATCCTATTGGCAGTCAGATGCCATATTTTACACCAGTGACATCATCACCCAGGACTCCGGATGAAGATGGTTTCCTGCGACGCTGGTTACTTCTCGAACCGATCGATAAACCGAACCGTACCAACACAGTATTTACCGACAGTTATATTCGGGAAACCTTCAATGCCGGATACTTTCCCGCTCAATTCACCGTGGTTCCGCATGAGGGCGACAAGGTAACAGTCGGAGACCGGGAGCTCAAATGGCACGCTCTGGATGCCACTGGTTTCAATGTCAAACTTTTTCGCTTCGCTTCCAACCTAGATAAGCAGATGTACGGTGTCCTGTTTTGGGTCGTTACAATCGTCGACAGCCCGCGGGAGATGCAGAATGTTCGCATGGCAGTGGGTTCCAATTCGGCGTCCATGTGGTGGCTCAATGGCGGGGAAACCCTGCTTCTCACAGGAGATCGCCGTATGGTTATGGATGATTTCGTTTCCAAACGCATAACGCTCAAAAAAGGACAAAACATCATTCGAGGTGCTGTCATTAACGGTCCCGGGATGAGTGATTTCTGTGTTCGTTTTATCGACGAGAATGGTGACCCGGTTAGGGATCTCACAATAAGCTTTGAAAATACCGGAAATTAATGAATTGTTCTTATGTTGACTTTAATCGTTTTATAATAGGAGGATTTATGAGATCCCATTTTCTGAAAGGAACGGTTTTCATCCTGTTCTTTCTGCGGTTATCCGGTCTGATATTCGCCCAGGAAGGCGAACCTTACATTCATGATCCCTCGACCATCATGCTGTGCGATGGCAAATATTATACTTTCGGAACCGGCGGAGGCGGCCTAATTTCCGAAGACGGCTGGATATGGCACGGGGGCGCCGAGCGTCCGGGTGGTGGTGT
Organism: uncultured bacterium; assembly: GCA_964617625.1. Taxonomy (GTDB): domain Bacteria; phylum Zhuqueibacterota; class QNDG01; order QNDG01; family DSAB01; genus CAZTZL01. The sequence goes on along the minus strand of CAZTZL010000003.1, from coordinate 27,146 downwards.
GGCTCCGGATGTCATCCACATCGGGGACCGCTACTACATGACGTATGCCAAAGGCGGTGGGGGACTGGGAGGTGGGCACGCCAGTAATGTCTACGTAATGTGGACGAAAACACTTGATCCCAAATCCCCCGATTTCGGATTTAAAGATGAAACAATCGTCGCCACGTCTGACGGTGAAGAAGACTGTGATGCTATTGATTCGGCGTTCCTGCTCGATCCCACCGACGGTAGATTGTGGCTCTCCTATGGTACTTATTTCGGTTTCATCCGACTAATCGAACTCGATCCTAAAACAGGGAAACGGATGCCGGGTAACGAACCCGTGAATATTGCTATTGACTGCGAAGCGACAGCAATGATGTATCGCGACGGCTGGTACTATCTGCTTGGAACTCATGGTACCTGTTGCGACGGCCCCAACTCGACCTACAATATCCGTGTGGGACGTTCCCGGAAAGTGACCGGCCCGTACCTGGATAACATGGATATCCCAATGCTCCGGGGCGGCGGCAAACTCGTAGCGGCCGCCAATGGTCCCTTGATCGGGGCGGGACACTTCGGCCTGCTGGATCTCGGTGACGGCGTTGAGAAATTCTCCTGCCATTACGAAGCCGATCTGCGTAGAAGTGGCCGGAGTGTGCTGAGCATTCAACCTTTGCTTTGGAAAGATGGGTGGCCTGTTGGCGGGGAGAATTTTAAGGAAGGCACTTATCAGATCCGGTCCGAGCGAAGCGGCTATGCCCTGGAATTGGTCGTCAATTTTGTGCGAATGCCTCACACCAGGCGCTGGTTTCGACGCGAAAATAATGAACCAATTAAGCCGGTTCCACCGCAGGTGCTCGCCGACGTGATAAGTGATTGGCCGACCGGCAACATCGAAGTTCGCATGGGCGATTTTATGGTTCGTCCACATCAGAAATGGGCAATCACCCCGGTTGACAGTGTTGGCGGCTATCCCGGCTCGCCCTGGTTCAAGATCACTATTGCCGGGACAGATCGCGCTCTGGCGGCAACAGCAGATTGTGAAGTCGTGACGGTTCCAGCCTTTATCAAAGCACCCGAACAACTATGGCGTATTGACCGGATGATCGATGGTACATACCGCATCATGCCAAAGATTGTCCCCAATTCAGGGGAGCCGTTGGTACTGACCGCTGTCGGCGCGAGAACTCCTACGCTTGCCAGGTTCGATCCAAACAGCGACAACTCGCGTTGGAACTTTATAGAACAATGACAAGAATAATTCAATATAATCGTCGATTAAACCAACATTTAAAATAAAAGAGAATAGAATTGTATCGCTCATTATTTTTTAATTGTAATAAGGTTGATTTTCATTCAACAATCAACGCCCATTTTGTAATGAATAGAAAATTCAATACGCCGGGGTGTTCAGTGTTTAAGGGCAAATGGTATTTAATAAATAAGGAAACCAATTTCATGAAGAATATAATTATTTTATTCGCGATGTCTGTCCTGCTCGCTGCAGGATGCGGCAACAAACCGGTTTCCTCACTCGTGAAAGTGGATGGTGGATTGGTACAGGGAACGACCGAAGACGGATTAACCGTTTTTAAAGGCATTCCATTCGCCGCACCGCCGGTCGGCGACCTGCGCTGGAAAGCGCCTCAACCAGTTGCCCAATGGGATACCGTCCTCCAGGCTGATCAATTTGGACCCGATCCGATTCAGGATTGGGGAGATCGGTCAAAACAGAGTGAAGACTGTCTCTATCTGAACGTCTGGACTCCGGCAAAATACACAAACGACAAGATTCCCGTTCTCGTCTGGATTTATGGCGGTGGGTTTAATGGTGGGGCAACCTCCTTTTACAACGGTGAACATCTTGCCAAGAAGGGTGTTGTCCTGGTCAGCATCGCCTACCGTGTCGGATATCTTGGATTTTTGGCTCATCCGGAATTGAGCGCGGAAAACCCAAATTATATTTCAGGCAATTACGGTTTGTTGGATATGATTGCGGGGCTTCAATGGGTGCAGAAGAATATTGCGGCGTTTGGCGGCGACCCCCATAAAGTGACGATTTTCGGCGAATCCGCCGGGGGAATCGCGGTGAGCATGTTGTGCGCATCACCGTTGGCCAAAGGACTATTTCACGGCGCTATTTCACAAAGCGGCGGCTCGTTCGGACCTCCGCGGCCCACTACTTATCCCGGCGAGAATATGAAACGTCTTGATGTTGCAGAGCGTGACGGGCAAGCGTACGTTAGCAGCGCCGGGGTTTCGTCCATTTCGGAGTTACGGGAAATTGCTGCCGATAAACTGCCAATGAGCGGTTTTGGAAAGGGCATGGCATGGCCGATCATCGATGGCAGGGTGATTCCCGACGATCAATACAAGCTTTACGAAGCGGGCAAATTTAATGACACGCCGATTCTCGTGGGTTACAACTCGGACGAAGGCGCCAGCTTCACACGAACCAAAGACCCGAAAGAGTACATTGCAGGAGTCAAAACACGTTACGGCAAGTTTGCCAATGATCTGCTGAAGGCATATCCAGTTGGCAAGAATTCAGTTCCGAAAACAGCGCGGGATCTGGCCCGGGATGCCGCATTCGGCTGGCATACCTGGAGCTGGGCGCGTCTGCAGACAAAGATGGGAAAATCCAAAGCTTACTTTTACTATTTCGATCAACACCCGGATTATCCCGAAGACTCACCCCGTTACGGCTACGGATCGCCGCACGGACAAGATGTGGGCTATGTATTCAAAACTCTCGATACATCCAATCCACAGACAACAGAGCTTGATCTAGCAATCTCGGAAGCAATGGCCACTTATTGGACCAATTTTGCCAAGTATGGCGATCCCAACAGTGAAGGAGTACCTCAGTGGCCGGCCTTCAGCGATGTCAATCCTGTTGTAATGTACTTTTGTCAAACACCGCATATCGGACCTGTGCCCAGTAAAGAATCTCTTAAAATACTGGATGGCTATTTCACCTGGCGGCGGTCACCCGAGGGCGATGCATGGGCAAAATAATAAATTGCGACCAGTATTCATCTTATAAACTGAAGGCGGCATCCTTATGAAGAAAATATTTCCGATTCTTTTACTTTTATCTCATGTAACCGTTTTCGCTCAATTCCCGGAGCTGGCCCAAACGCCCCCGATGGGCTGGAATTCCTGGAATGCATTCGGTCTGGAAATTAATTCAACAATTGTCATGGCTGTGGCCGATTCGATGGTGGCCAAGGGAATGGCGGATGCCGGCTATGAATATATCGTCATTGATGACGGTTGGCAGATTGACCGGGATGAAAACGGAAGAATTATAGCGGACTCGACCCGTTTCCCGGAAGGAATAAAATATGTAGCCGATTATGTCCATTCGAAAGGCCTGAAATTTGGCATTTACACTTGTTGTGGGATAAAAACATGCGGCGGACGGCCCGGTAGTTTCGGGTATGAAATGATCGACGCAAAAACATATGCGGAATGGGGTGTGGATTTTATCAAAGAAGACTGGTGTTATACGGATGGTCTCGAAACCCGGACTCAATACCAGATCATGAGCGATGCCATCAAAGAGACGGGCCGGCCCATGCTGCTGAGCCTTTGCGAATGGGGCGTTTCAAGCCCCTGGGAATGGGCGGAAGGGATTGGTTCCATGTGGCGTACCACCAGCGATATTCAGGATTGTTACGATTGTGTCAGAAACTGGGGCGGTGCAGGCTGGGTTCCGCTTCTTGAAAGGAATGTCAATCTGGCCTTGTTCGCCGGCCCCGGCCACTGGAACGATCCTGATATGCTTGAAGTGGGGAATCAGGCCCTGACACCGGTCGAATGCCGGTCACATTTTGCCATGTGGTGTATGTTAGCGGCTCCCCTCATTGCCGGAAATAACATCAGCACCATGAATGACACCATCAGGGATATTCTCACCGCTCCCGAGATTATTGCCATCGATCAGGATCCTCTTGGTATTCAGGGAACGCGGTTAAGGAACGATGCCGGGCTGCAAGTTTGGCAAAAACCTCTTCAGGATGGTTCGATTGCTGTGGCTTTGCTGAACCTGACCGACACTTCCGTTCCCATGTCTGTGATGCTCGAAGAAATCGGGTTTAAAAAAGGTGTTTCGAGTTCCGTTCGCGATTTATGGAAACGGAAAAATCTCGATGCGGTTAACGATACATTTACAGCCGAAGTCGAACCGCATGGGGTGATCGTGGTTAAAATCAAAGGTGAAAAAGCGCTTGTCTCCGATTTGAAATTCGATCCATCCTCGATTGAAATCAACAAAGGTAACCATAAACTGCTGAAACTTTCCGTCATTCCTTCCAATACACCGGTTTCGGTCTTCTCATCCGATGATGATGTGGCCTCTGTGTCGATGGCCGGCGTGCATGCCTATAGGTTGTCGGCGAATAAAGAAGGCCGCTGTACCATCCTGGCAACCACTGAAAACGGTGCATTCAATGCATCGTGCCAGGTGAACATTCTCCCATCCAGTGTCCCGGCTCCCTGGAAATTTGATGAAATAAAAGATGATAAGGCCTCCGTGGATTATCAAGCCGGTGTTTTCACAATTGAAGCCGGAGGATCGGACATCTGGAGTGCAAGCGATCAGTTTGCTTTTCTGAACAGAGAAACTGCTGGAGACCATGCTATTTCGGCGCGGATTCTTTCCCAAACCGATCCAGATCCCTGGGCCAAAACAGGCTTGATGTTCAGAGAAAGTCTTGATCCCAGTAGCAAATTTGTCATGCTATGCATGACTCCCGGCAATGGAATTTCATTGCAGTGGCGGAAAAACACCGGGAGCGCCTGCCAGAAAAAAGATTTTAAGGCAGCTGGTTTGCCGGTCTATTTCAAGCTTTCCAAAAACGGATCAACATTTGCGGCCTACCAGTCAACCGACGGGAAACAATGGGATTTGTTAAGTGATGTGACATTGGCTCAATCTTTTAATGAAAAATATTTGATCGGTCTCGAAGTAACTTCTCATAGCAGCCATTTGCTGAATCTTTCTAAATTTGATGATGTTCGGATCGGATGTGTTGAAACCAAGTAAGCCAGATAAAAAAGGAGAATGATAGTATGACTCGAAAGTTTTTAATAGATCTATTATCTGTATTCTTTTTGATAAACAGCGCCGGAGCGCAGGTCTATCAGAAAACAGATTTGGGTGCCAAATCCATGATCAATGCTGTTGATGTTGAAATCCAGTTCTATAATCCATCGACAATCAGGATTTTGAAATCACCTGAGTGTAGTACTTATGATAAAAAAAGCCTTTCGGTTATCGCGACGCCGCAAAAAACTGATTTTGATATTAAACAGATAGGTGATGAACTTTCACTGCAAAACAGGAATATTCAGGTGATCCTGAACCTTATAAACGGCAGACTGTCTTTTAAAACTTCCGCGGGCGAGTTGTTGTTAGCCGAAGAAGAAGGTGGTGCTGCGTTTACAGATTTCAATGATGCGGGTGTGAAAACCTACAGCGTCTCTCAATCCTTTGTATTGGATAAAGACGAAGCCATTTATGGATTGGGCATGCAGCAGCAAGGTAAAATGGTGCAGCGCAACCTGAAATTAAGAATGATTCAGGGAAACACGGATGATTACATTCCATTTTTTGTGTCCGCAAAAGGTTACGGGATGTTTTGGGATAATTATTCGCCAACCGTTTTTAAAGACAGTCCGGAAAACACGTTCTTCAAATCAGATGTGGGCGATTGTATCGATTATTATTTTATGGTCGGCAACGATGCCGATGGCGTGATCGCCTGTATGCGCGATCTCACGGGCCAGGTGCCGATGTTCCCGTTGTGGACTTTTGGTTATTTTCAAAGCAAAGAGCGTTATAAAAGTCAGGACGAAACAGTTGGTGTGGTCAAAAAATACCGCGAACTGGACGTTCCACTCGACGGCATCATTCAGGACTGGCAGTACTGGGGCAACAATTACCTTTGGAACGCCATGGAATTCCTTAACCCAGAATTTTATGATCCACAACAAATGGTTGATGATGTACACAACTTAAATGCGCATATGATTATCTCAATATGGAATTCGTTCGGTCCTCACACAAAACAATATAAAGAATTGGATCAGATTGGCGCGCTTATGGACTTTATTACCTGGCCGGCATCCGGTTCTGAAAAATGGCCGCCCAGACTGGATTATCCTTCCGGTGTAAAGGTTTACGATCCTTACAATCCTCAGGCACGGGATATCTACTGGAAGTATCTGAATAAGGGCATCTTCTCGCTTGGCATGGACGGCTGGTGGATGGATTCATCGGAACCGGATCACATGTATTTCAAGCCTTCCGATTTTGACAACCAAACCTGGCTGGGATCGTTCCGTAAAGTACGCAATGCTTTTCCCTTAATGACCGTGGGCGGTTTGTATGATCATCAGCGTTCGGTCACATCCGACAAACGTGTGTTCATACTCACGCGTTCGGCATTCGCAGGCCAACAGCGCTGCGGCGCCAATACCTGGTCGGGGGACGTGGTGGCGTCATGGGATGCACTGAAAAATCAAATTTCGGCGGGATTAAACTTTTCACTCTGCGGTATTCCCTACTGGAACAGTGATATCGGCGGATTCTTCCTCTGGAATTTCCCCAAAAAGCTCGACGATGCAAATTATAGGGAACTCTATGCCAGATGGATGCAGTTCGGTGCCTTCTGTCCCATGATGCGCTCGCACGGAACCGATGCCCCGCGTGAGATTTATCAGTTCGGCCAAAAAGGGGACCGGATTTATGATGCCATAGAAAAGGCAATCCGCCTGCGTTACCGTCTGCTGCCCTATATCTATGCTACTTCCTGGGATGTAACGTCCAATCAGTCGACCATGACGCGCGCTCTGGTGATGGATTTTGCCGGGGATGTACAGGCTTTGGATATCAATAACCAGTATATGTTCGGCAAGTCGCTAATGGTCTGCCCTGTCACAAAACCTATGTATTCAAAAATCAGTGTAGATAATGCCGACACGACCAATGTTGAAGATTTTAGCACGATAAAAGATACAGATGTTTATCTGCCCAAAGGAACGGATTGGATCGATTTCTGGACCAGTGAAAGATATAATGGCGGACAAACGCTGAAAAAAGAAGTTCCGATTGACATCATTCCATTGTATGTGAAAGCAGGGTCCATATTTCCAATCGGTCCTGAAGTGCAATATGCCACAGAGAAAAATTGGAATAACCTTGAAATAAGAGTGTACCCCGGTGCAGACGGTGAGTTCACGCTGTACGAGGACGAAAACGACAATTACAATTACGAGAAAGGATCGTATTCAACGATCACTTTTCGATGGGATGATGAAAAGAAAGCTTTAACCATCGGCGATAGGGAAGGTTCGTTCCCCGGGATGCTGGATCAGAGAGTATTTCGAGTCGTCATTGTGTCGCCAGAACATGGAACAGGCATTGAAACGACTGAGAAGGGTGAAAAGGCTGTAAAGTACAACGGCGCGGAAAAGAAGATCGTTTTCCAATAAAAGCAAAAATCATCAATTAAAAACCTGAGAAGGGAATTCAATTTCAAATATTAATTTAAGGAGAATTTAAAATGAGACAGACACTATTATCTGTTTTAGTAATGGTTATGTCAGTTAGCGGAATCTGCTTGGCACAGTCGGCAAAGACTTCAGCTGTGGAGGACTTCAAGCCGGCTACCACCAATCAGCCGGGCAGGGAGTATCCTCAGGTCAATTCAGAGGACCGGGTCCGCGCCAGCATTTCGGCGCCCGGGGCGCAGAGAGTTCAGCTGGATATCAGTGCGGTAAAATATGACTTGACTAAAGATAAGAATGGTCTCTGGACCGGTGACTCGGATCCCCAAGATGAAGGATTTCACTATTACCAGCTTTGGATAGACGGGGCCGCCGTTCCCGATCCGGGCAGCCTGTACTTTTATGGCGCCAGCCGCTGGGGGAGCGGTATTGATATCCCCGCCAAGGATCAGGATTTCTATGCCCTGAAGAACGTTCCCCACGGCCAGATACGCGAGCATCTCTATTTTTCCAAAAACAACGACAGCATGCGCCGTTGTTTCGTATACACACCACCCGAATATGATAAGGACATTACGAAACGTTACCCTGTGCTGTACCTGCAGCACGGCGGCGGTGAAGACGAGACCGGCTGGCCCAATCAGGGCAGGACCAATCTCATTATGGATAACCTGATCGCTGAGGGTAGAGCCAGGCCCTTTATCATTGTGATGGACAATGGCACCTGGCGCTGGCCCGAAAATGTGCCCAGGCCCAAGCGCGGCGAACGTCCTGCCGGTGGCTGGCCCCCCAAAGGCTGGGCCGACGGCTTCACGAAAACATTGCTGGAAGATATCATCCCCATGATCGATGCCAGCTATCGTACACTGGCCGACCAGGAGCACCGTGCCATGGCTGGGCTGTCCATGGGCGGCATGCAGACCCGGATCATTACTCTGGCCCATCCCGATGTGTTCTCACATGTCGGCATGTTCAGCGGCGGCAGCATCAATATAGATGATGTCAACAATGCACCCGGATTCAAGGAGAAAGTCAAACTTCTGTTTATTAGTTATGGCAGCCGGGAACTCGAAAACGGCAGAACCCGATTCGGTGGCGATCCAAAGGCAAATACTGATGCACTCAAAGAGGCAGGCATGAATACCCATTTCTATATCTCTCCGCTCACGGCTCACGAGTGGCAGAGTTGGCGGCGCAGCCTGCATGAATTCGCTCAATTGCTATTCCAGGGCTAAGCGAAAATATGTGTTAGGACCACTCAATATTCTCATACATGGTTATGTGATTTTTAGTCCTTAATTACTCTGTTTAATTATTAAGGAGCGTCTCTTATGAAATCTTTCATTTGTGTCGTTAAAAAGCATCTATCGAAATGTATTGTCCTGGTGCTGTTTATGATATATTCTGTATCCGTTTTTGCTGCCGATCCCGGTAAAATAGTCGTACAGGTTGACAATCCCGGAGCCAAAATCAATCCAATGTTTTATGGACTCATGACAGAGGAAATCAATTACTCTTACGAGGGAGGACTGTATGGCGAATTGATTCAGAACCGCATTTTCCGAAATCCTGTGGGCAGTGGTTCAATTCCCGCGGCAACCGGGACCAGGGAACCAGGCTTGTATAGGAGCGAGCATTATTCGATGCGTGTTTTCTCCTGCAAAATTCCCAATGGCAAGTATCTCGCGAAACTTCACTTTGCGGAGACGTACTCCGGTATTGGCGGACCCGGTGACCGTGTTTTTTCCTTCAATGTCATGGGACATGAATTCAAGGACTTTGATATTTGGGTCAAAGCTGGCGGTTTCAACCGTGCCTACATCGAAACGGTGCCCATCGAAGTAATCGACGGAGAATTCCGCATGACTTTCACACCCCAGATCGAAAACCCGTGCATCAATGCGATTGAAATCATTCCAGTGTCAGGATCTTCAGCAAACGCCATACGGATCAGAGCGGGCCAGTCCGAACCATTTACGGATTCAATGGGTCAGGTTTGGCAGCCGGAAAAAGGATTTGAAGGTGGCAGTACGGTCAATCACGGCCCACTCGTTGAACCTCCTGCTGATTGGATACCGGGTGTCCCCCACTGGTTTCTCGTCACATCGACCGGTGCTGAAGGCGCCGCCGCTGCAGACACAAGCGATCCCATAAACACCACCGTCTTGACAACCAGTCTGAAGCTTACGATTTCCAAGGTACCCGCTGGTGGTCGTGTCGCTGTTGCGAATAACGGGTATTGGGGAATTCCTGTCAAACCCAATTGGACCTATCGGTGTTCTTTCTACGCAAAAGCCTCAAAAGGTTACTCAGGTCCATTAATTGTCTCCATCGAGTCCGATGATGGCGCAACCGTATATGCTTCCGCAACAGTCCCGGCTATCACCAGCACATGGAAACGCTACAAGATCACACTGAAATCCGGACAGATCACACCCACAGCCGATACCCGTTTTATGATAGCCGCTGGTTCGAAGGGCACGGTCAACTTCAATCTTGTCTCGCTGTTCCCGCCGGTATTCACGGAACGCTCCCATAATGCTTTGGGCGGACGTCCTTTCACGGGTTTCAGGCTGGATATCATGCAACTTCTCGACGATATGCATCCGGCATTCCTGCGTTTTCCCGGTGGTAATTATATCGAAGGAACCAATTTTGAGAATCGTTTCAATTGGAAAGCCATGATTGGTCCCTGGGAGGATCGTCCTGGCCACATGAGCCCCTGGGGCTATCAGTCTTCAGATGGTTTGGGTCTCCTTGAGTATCTCGAATGGTGCGAAGAATTGAACATGGAGCCGGTGGTGGGTGTTTATGCCGGCCTGCATCTCAACGGCGGCCATGATGTCAGGACCGGTGAAGCGCTGAAGCCGTTTGTTCAGGATGCACTGGATGAAATCGAGTACATTACTGGAGATGTAAACACCAAGTGGGGCGCTCGCCGGGCCAAAGACGGCCATCCGGCCCCTTTCAAACTCACCTATGTCGAGATTGGTAATGAGGACTTCCTGAACAATGGCGCTGCCACTTACCGTGGCCCGGAAGGCCGTTTCGCCATGTTCTATAACGCCATCAAAGCCAAATATCCCGATATACAGGTCATTGCAACAACCGATCCGGATGTGCTGCACGATGTGATCGATAATCATCACTACATGTCGCCAAACATTGCCATTCGTAATGCCCATTTTTATGACAATGCCGATCGTAAAGGCCCGAAGATTTTCGAAGGCGAATGGGCTTCCCAGGAACCCGGTATCGCACGGGGTCTGACTCCTTCCTTCCAATGTGCTTTATCCGATGCTGTATTTCTGACTGGTTTGGAACGGAACGCAGATATCGTCATTATGAACTGTTACGCTCCGCTGTTTACCCGCGTGAATATTGGCGGCAGCCAGTGGAGTACGGACCTTATTGGTTACAATACACTGACCAGTTTTGGATCGCCGTCGTACTATGTCCAAAAGATGTTCTTCAATTCCAAGGGGGATCAGGTCATTCCTGTGACCGAGATCGTTCCCCAGACGATTCCAGCTCAGGAATCCACATCGGAATCCTTACTGGCTCCTGCAGATCGATTCGGATTTGGTCGTGGGGAAGCCCCGCTCAATCCCGACGAACCTCTTTTCACATGTGCAAGCAAAGAGGATGAATCCGGTGACATTATACTCAAGGTTGTCAACATCTTCGACGTGGATCAAACCATGACTGTTGAGTTGTCCGGAGCCAATATCCAAAAAGTGGCGACCGGAGAGGTCATGGTGGGCAAGCCTGGGGATATCAACACCGTGGAGAATCCGTTCCACACGGTGCCCAAGCGTTTCATCTTTACCGATACCAGTTCCAATTGGACTCATACTTTCCCAGGGTATTCCATTACGGTTATTCGATTCAAGACCGTGATTTGATGCTCCCAGGATAGTGTTAGGAATTCTATGGACTAAAGGAAAACAATCATTGCATTTTTAATGTTTAGCGAGGAATCACCTAATGAAATTATCATTACCGAATATCTTAAAGAAAAAATCTTTTGTCATCGTGATTTTACTGTTTTCAATCAACCTGCAGGGACAGCAATCGCCCTATCAAAATCCAAATCTGAGTTCCGAAGAGAGAGCGAGAGATTTAATATACCGGCTCACACTGGAAGAAAAGGCCGCTTTGATGTGCGATGTCTCCGATGCAATCCCGCGTTTCGGGATTAAAAATTTCAACTGGTGGAGCGAGGCCTTGCACGGGCTTGCCAATAATGATGATGTGACGGTTTTCCCCGAACCGATTGGCATGGCGGCCTCGTTCGATGATGAACTGGTTTATCAAATATTCAGCGCGACTTCAGATGAGACGCGGGCCAAGTATCATGAAGCCATCCGAAGGGGGGAGGGGAACAGACGTTTCTTGAGCCTTTCGGTATGGACACCCAATGTCAATATTTTCCGTGATCCGCGCTGGGGACGCGGCCAGGAGACGTATGGGGAAGATCCTTACCTGATGTCGCGCATGGGCGTTTCGGTGGTGAAAGGACTGCAAGGTCCATCGGAAGCCAAATATCGAAAACTGCTGGCCTGCGCCAAACATTATGCCGTGCATTCGGGGCCGGAATGGAGCCGCCACGAGATCAACCTCAATGACATCGATCCGAGGGATTTATGGGAAACCTACCTTCCTGCATTTAAAGCGTTGGTACAGGAAGCCGATGTCCGACAGGTGATGTGCGCCTATCAGCGTCTGGATGATGAACCCTGTTGCGGCAGCACGCGCTTGCTGCAAAATATCCTGCGCGACGATTGGGGCTACAAGTATCTGGTCGTCTCAGATTGCGGCGCCATCGCCGATTTTTACATCAGCCACAAGGTGTCATCCGATGCCGTCCATGCTGCAGTCAAAGGGGTTTTAGCCGGAACGGATGTGGAGTGTCAATGGGACAATCATACCTATAAAAACCTGCCCGAAGCGGTTGAACGAGGCTTGATCACCGAGGAAGAAATAAACGAACATTTGATGCGCGTGTTGGTCGGACGGTTTGATCTGGGTGATTTCGACGACGATGCGCTGGTGCCCTGGGCAAAAATTCCCATGTCGATTGTTAATAATGAAGAACATCAGAAGCTTGCCCTGGATATGGCGCGTGAATCCATGACCCTTCTTCAGAATAAAAACAACATCCTTCCTTTAAGGAAATCCATTCAAAAGATTGCGGTCATCGGACCTAACGCCGATGACGAACCGGTGTTATGGGGAAATTATAACGGGAAGCCGATGAGGACCATCACGATTCTTGACGGTATTAAATCCAAGCTATCCACAGATCATGTAGTCTACGACAAGGCCTGTGATCTGGTTGAAGATAAAGTCACCGAATGCTATTTTTCAAAATGTATGATGGATGGCAAGAAAGGATTTAAAGCCACCTATTGGAATAATGCGAATTGGCAGGGCGATGTAGTGGCAACCATGCAAATTGTCAACCCGATCAAACTCACCACTGCTGGCCAACATGAATTTGCTCCCGGAGTCCGGCTCGAAGGTTTTTCGGCCAAATATGAAACTGAGTTCGTTCCATCTCAAAGCGAAGAAATCGTATTCAAAGGCGGCGTTACGGGACACGTTGAATTGCTGGTGAACGGAGAATTAATTGCAAAGTATGATAACTGGAGAACCCTTCCGTCAAGACTTCCGATTCAGGTGGAAGCGGGTAAAAAATATAAAATAGAGATTCTTTATGCTCAAATGAATAATTGGCAGGCCAACATCGAATTCAATTTCGGCAAAGAAGTCGATGTCGATTATACAGACCTGCTAAATAAACTAAAGAACATCGATCTGGTTGTCTTTGTCGGTGGTCTTTCGACAAATCTGGAAGGCGAGGAAATGCCAGTAACCTACCCGGGCTTCAAGAACGGAGACCGTATCGAGATCGAGCTTCCTTCGGTCCAACGCAATTGTCTGAAAACGTTGAAAGAAGCCGGTAAAAAAGTTGTTTTCGTCAACTGTTCCGGTTCAGCCATTGCCCTGGTTCCTGAAACGGAAAGCTGTGATGCCATTCTCCAGGCGTGGTATGCCGGTGAATCCGGCGGACAGGCAGTGGCCGATGTGTTGTTCGGTGAATACAATCCATCCGGTAAATTACCCATTACTTTCTACAAGAGCATGGATCAATTATCAGACTTTGAAGATTATTCTATGATAGGGCGCACCTACCGCTACATGTCCGATCCGCTTTTCCCGTTCGGATTTGGATTGAGTTATACCACATTCTCGATTGGTGATGCAAAACCAAATAAAAAAAATATCAAAACTAACGAAGCCGTCGAGCTAACAATACCGGTAGCCAATACAGGTAAACGCGATGGAACGGAAATCGTTCAGGTGTATGTGCGAAAGGCAAACGATACGGACGGGCCTCTCAAAACACTCAAGGGCTTTCAACGGGTCGAAGTGGCTGCAGGGAAAACCGCACAGGCTGTGATCAATCTGCCGTTCGATTCGTTCGAGTTTTATGATCGGGAAAGCAGGGAAATGAAGGTCTCTTCGGGAGCGTATGAGGTGCTCTACGGGAACAGTTCCGACGACAAAGATTTAAAGGTGGTGACGATTACGATTCAATAAAAAATTTAAAATAAGGAGTAAGACATGATAATTAGACAAAGTTTCAGGAGAATAGTACTATTATTCGTTATTGTTAGCTTGGGTACAATAATTTCTTGTAAACAATCAGCTTCAATACAAGCAATGAATCCTTCTGGTTTTGAAATAATGAGAGGCGTCAATCTTAGCCATTGGTTGTCACAGGATTTTGGGTGGGAACCTAAATATGAATATATACAGGAAAAAGACATTCAATTTATAGAAAGTATCGGATATGACCATGTAAGGATTCCTATTGATGAACATGAAATGTGGGATGAAAATGGAAAACAAATTCAGGAAGCATTTAATCATCTGACAAGTTGTCTGGATTGGTGTAATCAATATAACCTAAGGGCAGTCGTTGATTTGCATACGATCCGTTCACATCATTTTAACGCTGAAAATGAAGGCGGAATCAATACACTTTGGACAGATGCTGAAGCGCAAAAGAATTTTGTAAATCTTTGGATTCAACTATCTGAAGTGCTCCATACGTATCCCAATAATATGGTTGCCTATGAACTGTTAAATGAAGCGGTAGCCCCTGAACATGACGATTGGAATAAACTTGTAAATAAGGCAATAGCAGCTGTTCGTGAAAAAGAACCTGAAAGGGTGTTGGTTATCGGGCCGAATATGTGGCAAGTAGCACCGAACCTTCAATACTTAAAATTACCTGAAAACGACAAAAATATCATTTTGAGTTTTCACACATATACTCCCCTGGCTTTTACACACCATACAGCAAACTGGACGCCGGTGGGTAACTATAAGGGGCCGGTTCATTATCCAGGTCAGATTATTACGGATGATGACTATGAGAAATATGTGGATGTCACAGACACAGCAATGGTGGATCTGCTATCTGATGCAAGAGAAAATTTTAATAAAGAGAGATTGATAGACGTATTTCGATCAGGTATCGAATTTGCCAAAGTTAAAAACCTGCAACTATATTGTGGAGAATTTGGCTGTTTACCTACGGTTGAGAGAAAAGACAGAATGCAATATTATTCGGATTTAATTTCAGGGCTTGAAGAAAATAACATTGCATGGTGCAATTGGGAGTATAAAGGTGATTTCGGCATTTACCATTTTGATTCTGAACAGTTGAAATCACTTGAACCGGATGATGAGCTTATAAAAATACTGCTACAGTATAATTATTCAAAATAAAAAAAGTGTCTTATTGGAGGTTCCGGACAATCAAATATTTTCGGATTCCAATAAGACAGTATTATAGGAGATCATCTTAAAAAAAGACTGATTTATATGAAGATGAAATTAATGCTTGTTCCAATTTTCATTTTGTTTTTTTCTGTTCTATGATTCACGCCAAAGGGTTATATGTCGGAGCAAACTATCATCCTCACGATGATAAAAATATCGAGAAAATAAAAACCGATATCCAGCTTATGAAAGATGCCGGATTCAATGTTGTCCGTATGGGCCATTTAGCTTAGGACAGTTATGAACCGTCTGAAGGTGTGTTCGATTTTGCCTGGTTCGACGAGGTGATGGACATGATGAGTGAAGCCGGCATCAATGTGATTCTGGATATTGCCATCCGGCCCGCTCCTCTCTGGCTGCATCATAAATATCCGTCAATCAGCATCACCGATGAAAAATGGGATGTGCTTTATCCGAATCACCGCTACATGGAAGATGTGGGTGACCCCATGTACCAAAAATACGCCTTGCATTTTACAGATGAGATGACAAAACATTATGGAAATCATCACGCTTTGCCAGCATTTGGTATAGACAATGAATCGGGTGGTGGCAAGACAGATCGATGAAAATCATATTTTATATTTGAATATGAGTCCCAGGGCCAAAGAGATTCAACTAAAAGGCAAATCAAGGAGTATCCTCAGTGCAAAAGATTACAGCGGCAATTTCACAATTGCACCTTTTGAACCTGAGTTTGTTGAAATTAAATAGGTTGTCAAAGTATTCACTATATGGGATTGTTTTTTTCGCCTTTTTATCTGGCCTGAATTGTCATCAGATAGAAGCACCCGTTCCCTTTGGCCCAATTCCGTCGGAAAATCAATTGCGCTGGCAAGAAATGGAATATTATGCTTTTGTTCACTTTTCATTAAATACGTATACCAATCAGCCGTGGGGATATGGTAACGAAGATATCAATCTGTTTAATCCCACAGAACTGGATTGCCGTCAATGGGCCCGCATCTGCAAAGAAGCCGGCATGAAAGGTATTATCATCACGGCCAAACACCATTGCGGTTTTTGTCTGTGGCCATCCGAATATACTGAATATTCGGTGAAAAATGCGCTGTGGAAAAACGGTGAGGGCGATGTGGTTCGCGAGATGGCTGATGCCTGTCATGAATACGGTCTGAAACTGGGGATTTATTTATCACCCTGGGACAGGAACCATGCGGATTACGGAAAAACTGAATATATTACCTACTTTCGAAACCAGCTGACTGAACTGCTCACCAACTACGGACCTATTTTCGAAATATGGTTTGACGGAGCCAATGGAGGTGACGGTTATTACGACGGCGCCAATGAAAATCGCAAGATCGACCGCACAACGTATTACGATTGGAAAAATACCTATAAACTCGTCCGAGAGTTGCAACCCAATATTGTCATCTGGAACGATGGCGGTGACCGCGCCGATCTGCGCTGGGTGGGCACTGAAGAAGGATTCGTTGGCGAAACCAACTGGAGTCTGCTCAACGCATCAGGCGAAGTGCCATGGCACATGTTGCATTATGGTGTGGAAAATGGCGATTCCTGGGTACCTGCTGAAGTCAACACCTCCATCAGGCCGGAGTGGTTCTACCATACAAGTGAAGACAGCAAGGTTAAAACTGTTCCGAAGTTAATGGAAATATTTTATCACTCGATCGGAAGAAATGCCACCCTATTGCTCAACTTCCCGATCATGCCCAATGGTTTGATTTATCCGACCGACGAAAAAATGGCGCTTCAATTTGGCAAAGCTGTGAAGGAATCCTTTGCAGTCAATCTCGCCCAAAATGCAAAAGCGGAGGCTTCCAATGTTCGCGGCAATGCAGGAAAGTTCGGGGCAGCGAAAGCCGTCGACGCAGACAAAGAAACGTATTGGGCAACCGACAATAGCGAAACAAACGCTTCATTGACCATCGATCTTGGCAAGCCAACTCTGATTAATCGGTTTCTGGCTCAGGAGTACATCCGCCTGGGTCAACGTGTAAAAGCCTTCACCGTGGAAGCGTTTATCGACGGAGACTGGCAGGAAGTGGCGAAAGCAACCACCATCGGTTATAAACGCATTCTCCGTTTTCCAACTGTCGAGGCGACACAGGTGCGCTTTACGATTACCGATTCAAAAAACTGCCCGGTGATTTCCAATATCGGCCTCTACAATGCGCCGCTATTCCTGAATGCCCCGGCCATTGCCAGGGATCAGGTCGGTGAAATTTCCATATCGACGAATGATATCGGGCCGATTTTTTATTACACTCTGGATGGCAGCGAACCGACCACGAAATCAACAAAATATACCGGGACTTTTCCGGCTGACGGGAAAGTGGAAGTGAGGGCAATCGCTTACGATCCAGCTTCGGGTAAGAGCAGCCCTGTGACGAAAGAAAAATTCGATATTTCCAAGAAAGATTGGAAAATTGTCGGAACAGACGACGAAAAGGTCAGCGCTGTCTTAGATGGCGATATTGCTACCGCGTGGCATCAGAGAGACAAAAAAATGCCCGTTGATTTGATCATCGATCTCGGAGATCAATTCAATGTATGCGGATTCAAATACCTTCCCGATCAGGCAAAGTGGAGTTCGGGCATCATTACGGATTATCAGTTTTATGTGTCGACGAATCGCAAAGAATGGAAATTGGTCGATCAGGGCGAGTTTTCCAATATCAAGAACAACCCGTTGTTGCAGGTCAAGGATTTCCCACCTGTGACAGCCCGGTTCATCAAGCTTCGGGCTTTGAAAAATACCTCTGGAGATGATGTCGCTGGCTATGCTGAAGTGGATGTAATTACAAACTGATTTATATTCTGAAAGCAAGGTAATTAAAAATTATATATTTCTACGTCTAAAAAAAAGGCAGGTTGAACCATGAATACCAAACATTCTTTTATTTTGAGTTTCATCTTATTTTTAACAAGTACTTTGTTATTTGCACAACAGCACGACTGGGAAAATGAACAGGTGATCGGGATCAATAAGGAAGCCGCCCATAGCGATTACATTCCTTATGCCACCATTGAACAGGCCCTGGCCGATTACGCCGACGAATCCCCTTTTTACCAGTGTTTGAACGGATCCTGGAAATTTAATTGGGTCAAGTCTCCTGATTTGCGGCCCGTCGATTTTTACAAAACTGATTTTGATGTCCATTACTGGGATGACATCGATGTTCCATCGAACTGGCAAATGAAAGGGTATGGAAAACCCATTTATACAAATGTGACATACCCCTTCGTGAAAAAGCCACCCACTGTGATGAGCCCGGCTTATCATGGCTGGACAAACTATAAATTTCCCAACCCGGTAGGTTCTTATCGGCGCAGTTTTGTTATTCCTGAAAGTTGGGATGAACATGAGGTTTTTCTTCATTTTGCCGGTGTGCAATCGGCCATGGTTGTTTGGGTCAATGGCAAAAAAGTCGGTTACAGCCAGGGAAGTATGACCCCTGCTGAGTTTAACATTACCTTTTATCTTCAAAAAGGGGAAAATATCCTGGCCGTTGAAGTCTATCAATGGAGCGATGGCAGTTATCTCGAAGATCAGGACTTTTGGCGTTTGAGCGGCATTTATCGGGATGTGTTTTTGGTTGCGACACCCAAGTTACGGATCCGGGATTTTTTTGTCCTTTCTGATTTAAATGACGATTTTACCTCTGCAACACTGAAAACAGACCTTTCGTTTGAAAATAATGGATATAAAGGTGCTGTTTCTGTTGAAGGGTATTTGTTGAAAGACGGCCAGACTTACCAAGGGGAAAAACCTCTTTTTATCAAACCGCTTGCGGCTTCTGTTACGGGCAAAAAAGCCTCCGATCTGTCTATCGAAACAAACGTCGATCATCCGGAGTTGTGGTCAGCCGAAATCCCCAATTTATATCAAATGATCTTTGTCTTGAAAAACGCTTCCGGGAAAATCCTAGAAGTGGTTGCAACACCTTTCGGGTTCCGCAAAATTGAAATCAAAGATTCTCAGCTTTGGGTGAACGGGAAAAGCGTCTTACTCAAAGGTGTCAACCGCCATGAGCTTGATCCTTTGAACGGACGTTACATCACATACGAAAGCATGCTGCGGGATGTGAAACTGTTCAAGCAACTCAATATGAATACGGTCCGCACCTGTCACTATCCCGATCATCCTGATTTTTATAAATTATGCGACCGTTACGGTATTTATATGGTAAGCGAGGCCAACGTGGAATCGCATGGTATGGGATATGGAAAGGAATCGCTGGCGAAAGATGTCCGCTGGCAGAAAGCGCATGTTGACCGGGTGACATCAATGGTCCATTGCTTTAAAAATCAACCGGCTGTTATTATCTGGTCCATGGGCAACGAAGCCGGCCCCGGTGTTAATTTTGAGGTTTGCCGTGAAGAAATATTGAAAGTGGATACAAGCCGTCCCATCCATTACCAGGGCTATAACAAAGTAGCTGACATTGAATCGACCATGTACCCAAGTGTCGAATCCCTGGATGAAACCGGGGCCAAAGAGGATCCCAAACCCTTTTTTATGTGTGAATATGCGCATGCCATGGGGAATGCTGTGGGCAACCTGCAGGAATACTGGGATGTGGTTGCGAAACACAAGCGGTTGATCGGCGGCTGCATTTGGGATTGGGTGGATCAGGGGCTGCAAAAAGAAGTGCCCGGAAAACCCGGAGAGTTCTTTTTTGCCTATGGCGGGGACTTCGGAGACCGTCCAACCGACTGGAACTTCTGTGTCAACGGATTGACAACGCCCGACCGCAGCATGACACCAAAAATGGAAGAAGTTAAAAAAGTATATCAGTACATTGGTATCAGCGCAAAGAATATTTTAGACGGTCAGGTAAGCATAGAAAATAAATATCAGTTTATCAATCTTGATGCATTTGATCCGAGCTGGGAGCTGAGCTGCGACGGGAGCGTGATCGAAGCCGGAACCCTGCCGCCGCTCGATCTTGAACCGGGGGAATCAACCGGAATCAAAATACCATTTACAATCCCGCAGCTGAAAGCAGGCGGCGAATATTTTGTTAAAGTGATTTTTCAATTGCCTAACGATAAGGCCTGGGCTTCGAGGGGACATGTGGTCGCATGGGAACAATTGGCAGTCCCCTTTGCCGTTCCTGCTGTGAAACCGATTCATCCACAAACCCTGTCTTCACTGTCTTATACTGAAGAAAAGGATTGGATCCTGGTTTCTGGAAAAACCTTTTCTTTGAAGTTCAATAAGCAGGTTGGCACCCTTACCGATCTGGATTATTTGGGTACAACCGTTTTAAAAACCGATCCTGAAGCGATTTACGGTGTTCATCCTGAAACAGAAATGATTTATTGGAATCGGTTGATCGATGCCCGCGTTGCCGGTCCGATGCTGAATATTTTCCGCGCGCCGGTTGATAATGATTACATGTTCGGAGGCGGCTATGGTCCCAAGTGGCGCAAAGCGGCATTGTATGATATGAAACCGGAAGTGAAAAATATTTCTATCAGCCAAAAAGGCGAAGTTTTAACGATTGACGTAAATATTGATTCAAAATCACCGAAAGGATAC
>CAZTZL010000003.1:0-6162 GCA_964617625.1 uncultured bacterium | reverse complement strand
TCGGAAGGAAACAATCCTGACTGTCGATATGCAGCATTGCGGGCTGGGCGGCGGAAGCTGTGGTCCCGGTCCAATGAAGAAGTATCTGTTGAATACAGAAAAAGCAACATTTGGGTTCTCTATCCGGCCGTATATCGGCAATATGGGCGACATGGGAGATGTTGCCAAAATGAAACTGGGTCATTGACTGCGATAGGATGAGAATCTCCAAGTAATAATGGAATTGGACCTTTAATACCCGTGATAGTTTCGATTGTGGTGATGACACTTTGCAGTCGGCATTCGCGGAAGCAATAAACAGTTTGAGAGGAATCTATGAAAAGATTAAAATTCATTGTCTGTGTAATGGGCTGCCTGATTTTTGGAAGCATTAATCTTCATGCACAAAACAAGTTGTACCCGAATGAATTTCCATTGGGTGATGTGCAATTGCTGGATGGCCCTTTTAAACATGCCCGTGATCTGAATATTGAAGTCCTGTTAAAATACGATGTCGACCGGCTGCTGGCGCCTTACCGTAAAGAAGCCGGATTACCTAAAAAGGCTGAATCTTATCCCAACTGGGCAGGTCTCGACGGTCATGTGGGAGGACATTATCTGTCGGCCATGGCCATGAATTATGGAGCGACAGGCAATAAAGAGTGCAAGAAACGCATGGAATATATGCTTGCTGAACTCAAAGCGTGTCAGGAAGCCAATGCTGTGAACAACCCGGATTGGGGTGTTGGTTATGCGGGCGGTTTTCCCAGCAGTGCCAAATTATGGTCCGCATTCAAGAAGGGAGATTTCAGTGTTTATTTTTCCTCCTGGGCGCCATTTTACAATCTGCATAAAATGTTTGCCGGTTTGCGCGATGCCTGGCTCTATTGCGACAATGAAGAGGCCAAAACCATGTTCCTGAAGTTTTGTGACTGGGGTATCGATCTGACGGCTGCTTTGTCCGATGAGCAAATGCAAAACATGCTGAATATGGAACACGGCGGCATCAATGAAATGTTCGCTGATGCCTATCAGATGACGGGCGATGAAAAATATCTAACAGCAGCCAAACGGTATTCACACCGGGCGTTTCTCGATCCATTGTCTGAAAACATCGATAACCTGGACAACAAACATGCCAATACGCAAATTCCCAAATTTACGGGATTTGACCGGATTGCGGAACTGAGCCATGATAAAAAATATCAAAAATCTGCAGAATTCTTCTGGGAAACGGTTACTGAAAATCGGTCTTTAGCCTTTGGCGGAAACAGCAGGCGGGAGCATTTCCCGAGCAAAACATCCTGCATTGATTTTGTGAATGTCAATGACGGGCCGGAATCGTGTAATTCCTATAATATGCTTAAGTTGACCGAAGATTTGTTCAGAGCAAATCCTTCAGCAAAATATATCGATTATTATGAACGCACCCTGTACAATCACATCCTTTCGACCCAGCATCCTGAACATGGCGGGTATGTCTATTTCACCCCGGCACGTCCGCGCCATTACCGCGTTTACTCAGCCCCCAATGAAGCCATGTGGTGCTGTGTCGGTACAGGGATGGAAAATCACGGCAAATACAATCAGCTCATCTACACCCATTCCAATGATTCTTTATTTGTGAACCTTTTTATTGCCTCTGAACTCAACTGGAAAGAAAAAGGTATTCAACTCAAACAGGAAACAGCTTTCCCTGATGAAGAACAAACCAAACTAACCGTCACGCAAGGTGGTGTCCCATTTGCCTTGATGGTCCGTTATCCGGGTTGGGTCAGCGAGGGCCAATTAAAAATCACAGTCAATGGAAAAGACGTGTCTTATTCCGGCCATCCGTCTTCCTATATCTGCATTGACAGGGAATGGAAAAAGGAGGATGTGGTTGAAATCATGCTGCCCATGCACAACCACATCGAACATATGCCAAATGTCCCCGAGTATATCGCATTTATGCATGGACCGATTCTGCTGGGCGCCAAAACCGGCACGGAAGATTTAAAAGGTCTTGTTGCCGATGACGGCCGCTGGGGACAATACGCAGGCGGCGAATATCTGCCTGTTGACCAGGCGCCGATTCTGATCGAAGATGACATTCAGAATATTGGCAACAAACTGAAACCGGTCGATGGCAAGCCATTAAACTTTAAGCTCAATGTGAAGATGATCAATCCAATTGATCTGACCCTGGAACCTTTTGCACACATTCATGATGCACGGTACATGATGTACTGGCTGGCCTTGACAAATGATGGCTACAAAACCTATGTGGATTCATTGGCAAAGATTGAAAAAGAGACCCTTGCGTTGGAAAAGCGCACCATCGATTATGTGGCTATCGGCGAACAGCAGCCCGAAACCGATCATGCCATGCAAAAAGAAAAATCAAGTACAGGCAACAGTTATAATGAATTCTGGCGTGATGCACGCGATGGCGGCTTTTTCAGCTATGATCTCGCCACGCATTCAGAAACGGATTTGAGTCTGTTTGTCCGGTACTGGGGAGCCGAATGGGGTGGACGAAAACTGAATATTTACATTGACGATGCAAAGCTGATTACCGAAGATAATACGGGCGTGTGGAATATTGCAAAGTTTAAAGATGTGATTTATACAATCCCTGACACAATGGTCAAAGGGAAAAGCCATATCCGTATTAAGTTTGAAGCCCTTCCCGGAAATACGGCAGGTCCCGTATATATTATGCGGTTATTGAGGGCAGAGGAGAAAAAACAATAATTTTGTATAGATAATCTATCATATTAAACAATAATAAAGAATACATTTTTTTTACTATTATTGGTGACGGTGGGTTGTTTCGTAAAAAGTCAGGAGTTATTAGTTTGGAGAAAAAATGAACTCGCGAAAAAACATTCTTTTTTTTATTCTCTTTTGTATGTTCTTTCAGGCCTATTCCCAAACGACCGGGAATGGAATACTTTTCGACTCTGATTGGCGTTTTCACCGGGGCGATGCTCCCGGTGCCAAAGCCTTCGATTTCGATGATACGGCGTGGCGGCTTCTCGACCTGCCGCATGACTGGAGTATCGAGGATCTGCCGAGGCAGGACAAACCGTTTCCTCCGGAATTGTTGGCCGTGACCGGCCAATGGCGCTTTCAAAAGGGCGATGACATGGCCTGGAAAGAGGCCTATTTCAACGATGGCCAGTGGCAGAGCGTGACCTTGCCAAATACTTGGGAGCGTCATTCGAATTACATAGAGAACAACGTGTACGGCTGGTATCGCCGTCAACTCGACATTCCAGCCGAATGCCGTGGCAAGGATTTCGATCTGCTGCTTGGCAGTATCGACGACGTGGACGAGGCCTTTTTCAACGGCCAACGCATCGGCGGTACAGGTTCGTTTCCGCCGGATTACCGCACGGCCTATGATGCCCAGCGCCGCTATCGCGTCCCTGCGTCTCTGGTGCGCGGCGATAGCTCGGATGTGCTGGCGGTGCGTGTTTTTGACAGCGCCGGCGAGGGAGGTATATACAGGGCGGGGGCAAAATCCATGCGTGTCGGTCCATTCGACTCTGCTCTGAGCGAAGGCGGGGCCAGTACCGGCTATTTTGTAGGCGGCACGGGCTGGTATCGCAAGCATTTTACTATGGTGCCTGCCGATGCGGACAAACATGTCACGATCTGTTTTGATGGTGTGTATATGAACACGGATGTTTGGCTCAACGGCCATCATCTCGGCAATCATCCGTACGGTTATACTTCGTTTGTCTACGATCTGACGCCCTATCTGAAACCTGCCGGTCAGGAGAACGTGCTGTCCGTGCGTGTCAGAAATATCGGCAAAAACAGCCGGTGGTACAGCGGTTCCGGGATCTATCGCCATGTTTGGCTGAACGTGACCGATCCCGTCCATATTCCCGTTTGGGGCGTGCATGTGACCACACCGACGATAACGAAAGATAAGGCTGCTGTCAGTGTGTCCACTTTCATCGAGAATGACCGCGATGCAGACGTTGCTGTTCATTTACGCACTCGTTTGTTGAGTCCCGACGGTAACGACATCGAAACAAAGGACTCGGAAGTCCGACTCCCGTCCGGTCAGAAACAAGAATTCACCCAGGAGTTTTCAGTAAGCAAACCCGTGCTCTGGTCTTTGGACCATCCGGCGCTTTATCGTGCCGAAGTTGAACTGATCGACGGCAAACATGTCCTCGATCATTTAGGAGCGACCTTCGGGATTCGTACCCTGCGGTTCACGGCCGAGAAAGGCTTCGAACTGAATGGCGAGGTGGTTCTGCTCAAGGGTGGCTGTATGCATCACGACAACGGCCCACTTGGCGCTGCTGCGATTGACCGGGCCGAAGAACACCGCGTTCAATTGATGAAGAAATATGGCTTCAACGCCATCCGCACCAGCCATAATCCCCCCTCACCTGCTTTTCTCGACGCGTGCGACCGCTTCGGCATCCTCGTGATGGACGAGGCCTTCGACTGCTGGGAAGAGGGCAAAAATTCCGAAGACTATGGCAAATACTACAATGACTGGTGGCAGCGGGATCTGCAATCCATGATTCTGCGCGACCGCAATCACCCGTGCGTTATCATGTGGAGCATCGGCAACGAAATCCCTCAGCGTGGTGATGAACGCGGTTTTGCCATCGCAGAACAATTAAGGGACGAGGTCCATCGCCTGGACTCCACGCGTCCGGTCACGGAAGCGGTTTGTGCACTCTGGGACGGCCGCCCCTGGTCGGCGGTACAGAAAATGTTTTCGTTCCTCGACGTCGGCGGCTATAACTACCAGTGGAAGCAATATGCTCCTGACCACGACAAGTTTTCCGAGCGCATCATGGCCGGCACCGAATCGTTTCCCGGGGAGGCGTTCGATAACTGGCAGGCCGTGCTCAACCACCCGTATGTCATCGGCGATTTCGTGTGGACGTCCATGGACTATCTCGGTGAAACCGGGCTCGGCAACGCCGTTCTGGATAACGAACCGGGCGCCAGCAACCTGCCGTGGTTCAACGCGTTTTGCGGCGATGTGGATCTTTGCGGGTTCAAGAAGCCTCAGCTTTATTACCGCGATGTCATCTGGGACAATGCCAAGATCAACCTTGCGGTCCACGCACCCGTTTCTGCTGGACACAGGGAAATCGTGAGCGCCTGGGGCTGGCCTGATGAACGTCAAAGTTGGACCTGGTCCGGTTGTGAAGGTCAGCCGATGGATGTGACTGTCTATTCCAGTTGCCCATCCGTGCGTCTCGAACTCAATGGCCGGGAAATTGCCACCCAGGCTGTGAACGATAAAATGATCGCTCGTTTCAAAGTGCCGTATCAGCCAGGCGAACTCCGTGTGGTCGGTTTGTCCGATGGACAGCCCGTGGACAGCTGCAGCCTCCGCACAGTGGGCGCACCCAAGGCGATCCGGCTTACGGTTGACCACTCGACCATCCGTGCTGACCGAAACGATCTGGCCTACGTCACGGTCGAAATCATGGACGCGCACGGCATGGTTGTTCCCAACGCCGAGATTCCGGTTCGTTTTGAAATCACCGGCGTGGGTGAACTGGTAGCCACAGGCAGCGGAGCCCCCAATGACGCCGCCAGTTTCCAAACGCCGCTTCGAAAGACCTGGCGTGGCCGTTGCCTGGCCATTGTCCGGCCAATCGGTGACACCGGCAAAATTTCGTTAAAAGCTGAAGCCGACGGTCTAAAGCCGGCAATAGTGGTGGTTAACACACGCTGATTGGGGGGGCATGTATAAGCAAGGATATTGGCTGTAATTCCGGAGCGGGCCACTCTGTCCGAAACGCGTGACTGCAACGAAATTTTGCCCATCGCATACAGCGATAATTACGTCACGGTCTGCCCCGGTGAACCCGTCGAGATTTAAGGCACTTTATGGGAGGATGCCAATCCTTGTTGGGTCTGGATTGAAGGGAATAGAAGGTATTTTTCATCAATATCAAGAAAAAAAAGGGATGAATATGAAGAAATCTGGAATCCGTCAATTCGTTGTGTGTGTAGCAGTAGTCACCGCAACTGTCGTGGGAACGATCTGCTATGCAGGCAATCCGATTATCCAAACCAAATACACAGCCGATCCTGCTCCTATGGCATATGGCGATACAGTATTCCTTTATACCAGTCATGATGAAGATGATGCCATGGGCTTTAAAATGCACGATTGGTTGCTTTATACTTCAATCGATATGGTAAACT
>CAZTZL010000002.1:63290-93551 GCA_964617625.1 uncultured bacterium | reverse complement strand
CAATAGGTAAAGGTTTTGCTATGATTTTTATAAAACGATTTATTCCCCACAGCGTTTGGAGGAAATTAATATTTTTTATAATTATAAATTAGTTTTGATGTCAATTTGTTTCGAGCTAATTTTTAAGATATATTATGAAAGTTGGAATTTATATCGGGCTTTGTTTCATTTTGCTGTTTTTGGCATGTGATCTTGGCAAGGATCGGCAAGATGAGACAAAGGAGTTGCTAAACACATTATGGACATTGGAATTTTTTGATATTGAAGGCACTATCCTCGAGCCACCGAAGGATCAACTTTACACGATTCAATTTAGGGACGATAGTATTGCTTCCGGCAAAATTGATTGTAATGATTTCTGTGCTAATTATTTGATTATATCTGACAATTCGTTAAGATTAGAACAGCTGCGTGTAACTGAAATGGGTTGTGGTGGTGATCAATCCATTAGCAATAGATATATTCTGGCACTTGAAGATGCCAAATCCTACGAAATCCATAACAAGTACCTTTATATTTATTACGGGGATCACTCCAGATTAATTTTTTGCAGATAGTAATTCATTGTTGAAAGTGGATTAAAACTGATATCCGGCTGAAAAATATATTTGATGAAGGCCGTCGCTCATGATCCCGTATCCCAGATGGAACGGGCCCAATGGTGTGTCCACAGAGAGAATGGCGCCGATTCCCTGTTTAAAATCTTTTGTGGTGATTTTTTCGTACTTGTTCCAAACACTCCCCAGATCACAGCGTATGGATAGGTACGAGTCTAACAATTCCGGCCAGGGTATTTTAAAACGGATTTCGCCGTTGAGTGCTATCATCCGCTTTCCAATCAATGCGTCTTCGGGAAGACCCATAAATGAATCCAATCCGCCCAGATGAAATTGTTTTGAAAAAGGCGTCGAGAGATCCGCAGTACCCCACATTATTCTGGGATGAAAAACAGTAGAATTGTTCAATGGAACATAGAATTCCATCGAAGAGAAAATCCGCATATACGAAATATCGCTTCCGAGAAATTCCCCCCCTGTTTCATATTCGAGGATATGATATTTTCCATTTTTTGTAAACGGGACATGATCCCGAGTATCCACTTCGGAGCATAACGTCAGGCTTCGGGCTGTATATTTTTCTTTGAGAGTGACGTTCCCGGAAAGAGGTTTAAGCTGAATATTTTCCGATTTGATTTGAAGAGACAACCTGCCGAGTCTCTGCATCTGTAATCCAAAAATTAGCTCAGCAGATTGATCAGCATGGCGGTACTCCCCGATAGATTTTAAATCTTTATAATACCGAAACGTTTTTTGGGATGTGGACAAATCGGTTGTAAATGTCATGTAGGTATCAAAGAGCCGGTCCGCCTTGAGCCGGGCAGCAAAGCATTCGTCATATTTTCCGGCAAGCGCAAGCAGAGAACCTTCATAACCATAGCCCAGCATATTTTCTTCTACAATCTGGAGAAATCCCTTGGTCAATCTTTCCGAATCGTATCTTAGACCTGTACGTACAAGAGTAAAACCGTGTTCATTCAGGTGAAAAATAAGATTGTAATGCTGATCCTGTTTTTCATTTTCGAAGCGGATATCGTCAAAATATCCTGTGCTGTATATATTTTCCATTCCTGTTTTTAAAAGAGAAATATTAAAAAGATCGCCTTCATGCAGAGGGAGTTCGCGCCGGATCACGAAAGGATGGGTTCTTTGATTCCCGTTAATGTAGATTTGTCCTATTTTCCCTTCATTAATTGCAATTTTAAGTTCTCCGTTTTCGATTCGTGCATAATCGATTTTTGCCAGGACGTAACCTTGATCGTGGTAACATTGAACGATGTGTTTTAAATCCCGGCGTCCCTGATAGGCGTTTGCAGTTTCACCGCACCGGGTTTCAAGTATGTTGTCTATGGCAGAATCCGGAAATAGTGTATTACCGGTGATCAAAATAGAGTAAATGACCGGATTCTCCTGAACATAAAATGTAAGTTTAAAAGAGATGCTGTCCCAAAAAGCCGATACATTTTGGAAGAAACCGGTCTGGATAAGTGATTGTCCGGACCAGACAATTTGTGACAAGGGAATCGGTGATTGCGTGTCGAGATTGATGAGGGAATCAAAAAGCCGGGCGTCGAGATTTTTTAGCCCGTCTAATGTAATGTTTTTTACAACAATTACAGAATCGTCCTGATGTGAGTATTGATTCAGCATGGTTTCGATTTGGGGAATCATCTGCTCAGCGGCGAGTTCTCCGGCCTGAATGAGATTTTCAAATTCATGAAAATCCGTATTCGAAATATCGTCGATTTGGGGCTGAATAACGATATCAGCCAAAGCCATCTGTTCTTTGATTCGGTCCTGCTGCATAATCGTGGTCACCTGATCCGCAATTTCCCAGGGAGCATCTAATTCTTTTTCTTTTCTCAATTTGGAAGAAGTATCCACTGCAATAATCAGGTCGGCTCCCAGGGATTTCGCTTCAGTAACCGGCAGGTTCTGGATCAATCCGCCATCCACAAGCAGTTCATCTCCGATGGAGACAGGAGTAAAAAGAAGCGGGATGGCCATGCTGGCACGCATCGCATCGATCAAGGAGCCGTTCCTCAAAACCACTTTTTGGCCGGTCAACAGGTCCGTTGTAACGGCACAAAAAGGGATGTGCAGAAGATTGAAATCTTCATTGATGGGATAGGGTGCGTTCAGGATGAGATCTGTAATCATCGATGTCAGTCTTTGCCCGGAAGTATAGCCCGAGGGAAGATCGAGAGACAGCCCTTTCAGTCGAAGCTGAATCAGGTACTGTGCCCGGTCTTCTTTTTGACTTAAAAAAAGCTGCTTTCTGGGCGGGGCATTTATGATGATTTCATGCCAATCGATGTCAAAAGTCATTTTTTCAATTTCGCTTCCAGTATACCCGATTGCATAAAGACCCCCAACGATGGCTCCCATACTGGTACCGGCAATCCCGTCAACAGGCAGGCCGTGTCTTTCAAATGCTTTGAGTACACCGATTTGTGCAAGGCCACGAGCTCCGCCGCCACTTAATGCGAGAGCGATCTTTGGTCTTTGTATCTGGTAATAGGGAATGTAGCTATCTCTTGAAATGGGGACAGGTTCCAGTACCAGTGGTATTGAAATACCCGGGTGGTTCTTTTCAGCCAACGACGGAAACGTATGGACAAAAAGGAGATAAATGACAATAGATTTTAATTTCATTGTAAACTAAAGATAATAAAATCGTTAAGTAAAAGCAAGCCGATGATTTTGTAGATAAAAATCGATTTGTTTTTCTTGAAAGTATTTTGTAAAATTTCATGTAAGAAAATGGTCTTAAAAGGAAACGAATGTCATTGCTGTAAGAATACAACTCCCCGGGAAGACAGACTGTATTGAATTTGTTTCAAAAAAATTATCAATTCAAACAGGAAAAGAGATGAATCCCTTATCGAATTTTATGAAAAACGGAAAAGCTGATGGTTGAAAAGTCGGGAATCCGCTCCATGATTTATATCGCGCTTGTTGCTGCATTAACCTGCATCGGTGGATTTATATGTATTCCACTTTTTCCTGTTCCTTTGACCCTGCAGACATTGTTTGTCTATCTTGGAGGCAGTTTGCTTGGCAGCAGGAAAGGAGCGATTGGTCAGTTTTTGTTTCTTTTTATCGGATTGACCGGAATACCGGTTTTTGCCATGGGGGGAGGTCCGGGATACATACTCCAGCCGACATTCGGTTATCTTGCCGGTTTTCCTGTAGGGGCTTTTGTTCTTGGTTGCTGGCTTGAAAAATCAAAAATGTCCAACAGATTGATGAGACTGTATATTGCACACTTGCTGGCACTGATCGTTGTTTTTTCGATCGGCGTTGCGTATCTTTATATTAACGTGAATTATATATTGGGAAAAGAGATGAATCTGATTTATGCAGTATCGAGCGGTTTTCTTGTTTTTATACCCGGGGAATTGGTGAAGATTTTTATATCCGTTGGTGTTACATCAAAGTACAAAACACTTTTTGAGACCGGGTGCATAAATGGATGGACATTTTGACTGACGGGCATATTAATATAGTTGTTATTTTCTCTGCGATCCGGAAAGAAAACAGAAAACGCTTTTTTCTCGGTGTTGTTATTTTTTTCTTAATCAACAATCCCCTGGGAATGGCACAACAGAATAGTTCTTTGAGTAAAATTCGGCAGGAGATACAGCGTCTGGAAAATGAGTTGAATAAAAAGGATAAAGAAGAAGTTACATTGCTGGAGCAGGTGGAGAATATTGAGAGAGAGATAGGTCTCAAGGAAAAACTGATCGGTGAACTTGATTCGGAATTGAAGCGGACGGAAAAAAAAGTGAAAATGGCGGAAGAAGAATTGAATGAGATCCTTGACGGATTTAACAGACTGACCATGTTTGTTAAAAAAAGGATGCTTCGGATGTATAAACGGGGCCGGTTCATGGATTGGGAAGTTTTCTTTTCGATACGGTCTTTGAACCAGGCGGTGGTATGGCTTAAATATCAAAAACGCATTATTGAAAACGACCAGCGAAATATGAAAAACCTGGAAGAGAAAAGAATTGGTATTGAAAATCAACGGTCATTATTACGGAGAGAAATCCAGGCTAAAACAAAACTGTTGCAGGAGAACAACGAAGAAAGGAAAAGCCTTGAGGCCAAAAAGAAGAACCGAAAAAATATTCTGGCCCAGGTCCGTAAAGACAAAGGTCCTCTGTTGGAACAATTGAGGGAAAAGAAAATCGCCTATCAGGAGATAGAGAAAAGAATAAGTTATGAAGAGACAAAACGGAAAACCACCGTTCAAAAACTGGACGGATCGCAATTCGCCGGATTGAAAGGTAAAATGCGCTGGCCCGCAAAGGGGGAGATCGTTTCGAGTTATGGCCGGCAGCGCCATCCTGTTTTAAAAACGTGGACTGAAAACCTGGGGATCGATATCAAGGCAGCGGATGGAACGAATGTGCAGGCGGTGAGCAGGGGAATTGTCCGGTATGTCACTTGGTTGAGAGGCATGGGAAATCTGGTTCTGCTGGACCACGGCGGCGGATACTATTCGGTTTATGCCCATCTTGCGGTTGTTTTTGTGGAAACAGATGACGAACTTCGGGAAGGAGACGTTATCGGCCAGGTTGGTACGGCACAGAGTCTTTATCAAACCAATTTGCACTTTGAAATCTGGAAAGAACAGAATCATTTTGATCCGGTATCCTGGCTAAGGTAGAGGGCTTATGAATAATTCGGACAACGTAGTTGGTCAAAAAAGAGTAAAGGAAATTCTTTCAGCCTCGCTAAAAAGAGAGCGCATGGCACACAGTTATCTTTTTCAGGGTCAGGCGGGCGCTGGAAAAGATGCGATGGCAATAGCAATGGTCAAGGGACTGCACTGCCAGAAAGGTGTCGAATGGGGATGTAATCAATGTGAAGCGTGTCAAAAGATCTCCCGCATGGAATATCCGGAATTTCGTTTTATACTGCCGGTTCCTTCCAGGCCTAAAGCCATGAAGGAGGACAAGTACCGGGAAATACTTTTGGAGAAAGCCCTTTTTCGAATCGCCAATCCTTACCAAAAGTTCAATTATCAGCCTGAGTTGAAAACATTTCCTGTAATTGGAATTGAACATATACGGTCACTGAAAAAGAATATTATGCTTAAAATTCCCAAAGGGCAGTACCGGATGATCGTCATCTCCCATGCGGACAAAATGACGGTTCCCGCATCCAACAGTCTTTTAAAACTGCTCGAGGAGCCGCCGGGCAGAACTCTGATTTTGCTCACATCTTCTGAATATAATCGTATTCTGCCGACCATCGTGTCTCGGTGTCAGGTCATTCGTTTTGATCCTCTGCTTGAAAATGAAATTGAAAGTACATTGATAGAACGATGGCAGATTTCGGAAAGTAAAGCCAAATTTGTCGCGAGTATATCGGGCGGAAGTCTTGAAAGGGCCCTGGAGTTAATAGATGAAAATTATGATGAGATTCGTGATTGTGCGTTTCAATTTTTGGAGCACAGTCTCGATGGAAATGTTTTTAAACGGATCGAATTTTGCGAGAAAATATTTCGTGACAGGGACAGAACTGAAATCCAGTCACTTCTTCAAACTATTTTGATCTGGCTGAGAGATATTTTATCCCTGCGTTTGGGCGAAAAAGAACGGCTGCTCAATAAAGACAAAGTTCGAGAGCTGGATCAATTTATAAAAAATAGAGCCTCGTTCGATGTTGAAAAGGCCATCAGCAGGACAGAGCAGGCTATTGATTTTATAGAAAAAAATGTGTACCTTCATCTGATTATACAGTCGTTAAGTACTGATTTTTATCGTTGTCAAGACATATAAGGATTATAATGGCAAAAATAATAGAAATAGAGTTTAAGGGAGGCAGGAAGGCATTTTATGCGAATCCCCAGGAGTTTCCGTTTGCTGTCGGAGACAATGTGATGGTTCAGGTCGAGAAGGGAGAAGATCTGGCGAGGGTTGTCAATATTGGAAGCCTTGTGGATCGGAGGGCCGGTGATCAAGAGCTGATGCAGGTGATTCGAAAAGCGAACCGGAAAGAGATGGAACAGTTGGATGAGAATCATCTGCTGGAAAGAGACGCATTTGCCGATTGCCGGAAACGGATCGAAGAACACGGTCTTGATATGAAATTAGTGGATGTGGAGTATCAATTCGACCGCAAAAAGATCATCTTTTATTTTACTTCCGAAAAGAGAGTCGATTTCAGGGCCCTGGTACGGGATCTTGCTACACGTTACAGAACACGGATCGAGCTCAGACAGATCGGTGTCCGGGATGAGGCCAAAAGACTCGGCGGCGTCGGTGTCTGCGGATACAGGCTCTGCTGCCGGAGTTTCCTGAGGGAGTTTGAGCCGGTTGTCACTCAATATGCCAAAGAACAGAATCTTTCGCTGAATCCGACGAAGCTTTCTGGTGCATGCGGCCGTCTCATGTGCTGTCTGAGATATGAAAAGGATTATTATGAGGATATATTAAAGCAGTTTCCTGAAGTTGAAACGGAAATCAGAACAAAAAAAGGCAAAGGATTTTTAAAAAAGATCGACGTATTCGCTCAGGAGGCTTTGATTATCTATGAAGATAATGAAGAGGAGAGGGTTCCGCTTGAAGAATTGAAAAAGTTGACGGATATTCAGAAGAGTAAAAAGAAAAAGCCGAAAAAGAAAAGGGGAAGAGAGGATCGGGATTGAAACAGTTCAAGAGAATTCTCGTTACGAGCGCATTGCCGTATGCGAACGGGCCCCTCCATCTTGGTCACATAGCCGGAGCCTATTTGCCGGCCGATATTTATGTCCGTTACCAAAGATTGAAGGGGAAGAATGTTCTTTATATTTGCGGTTCTGACGAACATGGTGTTCCGATCACAGTGACGGCGGACAAAGAAGGAATTTCTCCGCAGGATGTCGTAGACCGGTATCATGAGATGAACAAGGCAAGTTTCCAGCAGTTGGGAATCAGCTTTGACAACTATTCCAGAACTTCGCTTGATCTGCACCATAAAACGGCACAGGAATTCTTCACTGTTTTATATAAGAAAAACGTTTTTACCGTGAAATCCGAAGAGCAGTTTTACAGTGAAAAAACCAAGCGTTTTCTCCCCGACCGGTATGTTGAGGGAATATGCCCTCATTGTCAGTACAATAAAGCACGAGGCGATCAATGCGATTCATGCGGGAAATGGCTGGAGCCGAAAGATCTCATTCATCCGATATCAAAGATAGACGGTTCCAAACCGGTTTTAAAAGAGACCCGTCATTGGTATTTTCCCATGGGCCGGTTTGCCGACACTTGGAAATCCTGGTTCGACACGAAAAAGTGGAAAGAGAATGTTCGGAATTATTCCCTCGGATGGTATCGGGAAGGACTGGAAGACCGTCCAATTACCCGGGATCTTCATTGGGGTGTTCCGGTTCCCTTGGAGGATGCAGAAGGAAAAGTGCTCTATGTCTGGTTTGATGCACCAATCGGGTACATCTCTTCCACAAAAGAGTGGGCGCAGAAATCCAGCGACCCGGATCTATGGAAGACTTTCTGGTGCAGTCCGGACACCAAACTCGTGCATTTCATCGGGAAGGACAATATTGTTTTTCATGCGATCCTTTTTCCAATGATGCTGATGGAAGCAGGGGGATATGTTCTTCCGGAAGCGATTCCGGCAAACGAATATCTTACTATTGAAGGCAACAAAATTTCGACCAGCCGGAACTATGCGATCTGGCTGAAAGATTATCTGGAAAACTTTCCGCCGGATCCTTTAAGATACACTCTCGCTGCAAATGCGCCGGAAACCAAAGACACTGATTTTTCCTGGACGCAGTTTCAAAGCAGAAACAACGACGAACTGGCCGATATCCTGGGCAATTTCGTCAATAGAACACTGACATTTGTTCATCGCTATTATGATGGCTACGTTCCTGAGAAGGGAGAAACGGATGATCTGGATCAAGCCATGCTTGAGAAGATCTTGAATGCTCCGTCCGAAATCGGAGATTGCCTGGAGCGGTTTGAAATTAGAAACAGCGTTAATCGGATGATGGATCTCTGTAGGTTTGCCAATAAATATTTTAATGATAAAGCGCCCTGGGAAACACGACAAGCCCGGCCGGATGTTTGTGCCGCGACACTGAATATCTGTTTGCAAACCATGCTGGCACTTGGGATTTTGATGGAGCCTGTTCTTCCGTTTTCAAGCGAAAAAGTAAAGAAGATGCTGAATTTGGATGAGGATTTGAAGTGGGACGATGTTGGGAAAAAGGAACTACCTGTCGGCAAAAAGCTCGGAGCGGCGGAAATTTTATTTTCAAAAATTGAGGACGATGCCATTCAGAAGGAAACACAAAAGTTGAAGACAATTGAAACCGATAAAGAAGATCAGAAAACAACCGAAGATGGAACGATAGATTTTGATACATTTCAAAAAATTGAATTGAGAACCGCCAGAGTGATCGAAGCAGAGAGGGTGGAAGGAGCTGATAAACTTCTGAAGCTGCAGATTGATCTCGGAAGCGAGAAAAGACAGATTGTGGCGGGCGTTGCACAGACCTATACACCTGAAGAGATGATCGGGAAAACACTCATTGTTGTGGCCAATCTCAAACCGGCAGTTATCCGCGGTGTGGAATCGAGGGGAATGCTCCTGGCAGTCAAGACAGAGAAAGGCCATGCGGTTTTAACGACAGAAGATGAAGTGAAACCGGGCATTCGGGTTTCTTGAAGTGTTCAATTTGTTCATAAAGATTTTAAAGGACGGATAAGTGGTTTCCGGGTTACGGACCAGAAAACGGCTGGGCCAGCATTTTTTAAAAGACCGTTCTTTCGCAATACGCCTCGTTGAGTCGATAGGTATCCAGCCAGGCGATCAGATTCTGGAAATCGGTTCCGGTGAGGGAGTATTAACCGAACTGCTTTTAAAAAGTTCGGCCAGGCAAGTCTATGGAATCGAGATAGATAAAAGATTATGTCAATTTGTTAAAGAGAGATTCCGCGGGGAAAAAAGACTTCATCTGATCGAGGGAGATTTTCTCAAATTTAATATCACTTCGATCTGTGAGAAAAAACATGATCTCAGGGTTGCAGGAAATCTTCCTTACTATATTACCTCTCCAATTCTTTTCCACCTCCTTGAGAATCGTTCCTGGATTAAGGACGTTGTTGTTACCGTTCAAAAGGAAGTGGGAGAACGATTGGCCAGTCTGCCGAATAAAAAATCCTATGGAGTGCCCTCCGTTTTTTTTCAAACTTATTGTGATGTGAAATCGCTTTTTCGCATTCCCGGACAGGCATTTTCCCCGGTTCCTGAAGTGGATTCAGTCGTTATACAAATCAAATTTGGAAGTGAATCGAAATATTCAATTAAAGATGAAGATCTTTATAAGAAGATTGTGAAGGGGACTTTCAACCAGCGTAGAAAAATGTTAAAGAATACACTTGCAAGATTGATTGGTGATAACTCGATTTTAGACGGTATTCCCATTGATTTAACGCGGCGGCCCGAATCCCTGTCCGTACCGGAATTTGTCACATTGAGTAATGAAGTTTCAAAACAACTGGGGAAGGAATCTCTTGGAGGAGAAAAAACCTCAAAATAATGAAATCGAAGAAGTGGTGCGTGAGCTTCTTGATAAAAAGGACTGGACCCTTTTAAAGACGGTTCTTATCGACCTCCATCCTGCCGATATCGCGGAATTAATTACCCGTGCGGAGAAAGAAGAGAGACAGAAGATCCTTTCTTTGATTGAAACGGAAACAGTCGCTGAAGTCATTATTGAACTGGATGGATCGGTACAGAAAGAGGTACTTGAGGAGCTGAATGAGAAAGACATGGTCGCGATTATCAAGGCCATGGATTCGGATGATGCGACAGATATTATTGGTGAACTCGAGGAAGATCTTGCTGCCCGCGTGCTGGATGCCATGCCCTGGAAAGAATCCAGGGAAGTGGAAACGCTTCTTCGTCACGACGAAGAGACAGCCGGCGGTATCATGGCCCTTGAATTTGTGGCTGTGGATCAAAACAAGACGGCGGCTGAAGCCCAGGAAGTGCTACGCAGGAAAGCCGACGAAGTGGATGATGTTTACAATATTTATGTCGTGGACAGCAACCGGGTATTGAAAGGCGTGGTATCGCTGAAAGATATGGTTCTGGCCCCTCCGGATGTTAAACTGGATGTGATTATGGAAAAACCGGATGTCACTGTACCCATTGGAATGGATCGGGAGGAAGTGGCCGGACTTTTTCATAAATACGATCTGATCTCGGCGCCTGTTATTGATGAGAACGGCTGCCTTGCCGGCAGGATTACCGTCGATGATATTTTAGATGTTGTGGAAGAAGAGGTCAGCAAAGATATTACCCTTATGGCCGGTATTACGGATGAGGAAATTATAGAAAAATCCGTTCTCAAGATTTCCAGTGTCCGACTACCCTGGCTTTTGGTTGCATTTTTTGGAGAAATGATATCCGCATATATTCTCCATCGGTTTCAGGTTTCCCTGGGACAAATCGTTGCTGCGGCCTTTTTTATTCCTCTCATCATGGCGATGGGCGGCAATACGGGCATACAATCCTCGACCATCGTGATCCGCGGTCTGGCTACCGGAGAAATCAGCCTGAGGGACACGGGTCAGCGTCTTTTGAAAGAAATAGCTGTTGCGGTTTTAAACGGGTTTATCATCGCAATTCTTCTGCTGACGGTTGTTACACTGTGGCTTCATGATCCTAAATTCGGGATGATACTGGGAATTGCGTTAATCATGGTGTTATTCAATGCGGCATTGATGGGAACACTTGTGCCGCTTCTTTTAAAACGGGTAGGTGTTGATCCTGCCATAGCCACCGGACCTTTCATTACCACCTCGAATGATGTGCTGGGTTTGGTTGTCTATTTTAGTCTGGTCACCCTTTTCTTGAAAGTATATTAGATTTCAGATATGGCAATATTGAAAACAGGGGCGGTTGTTTTAAAAGGCTGGAAGATGGGGGAGACTTCGAAGATACTTGCTCTTTACACGCGTGATTTTGGAAAAATAAAAGTGATCGCCAAGGGAGGGCGGGGACCGAAAAGCAAATTTAAAGGCTGCCTGGAACCGTTATCGAGAATCGACATCATCTATTATGATAAAAGGACGCGGGATCTTCAGCTTCTCAGCCAGGCGGATCTGGTCGACCCATATTTAAAAATCATCGGCAGCATTGAACGAACCACTTTATCTCTGGCAGTAACCGAGTTGATCTATCGTGCGGTTTCGGGGGAGGAACCGTTTCCCCAGATCTTCGATCTTCTTATTACCGTGCTCGGTCAAATAGACAAAAGCGGCGGTTTTATAGAAGCCTATTTGTGGTTTTTTGAGAGCCATTTTATAGAGCTGATGGGTTATAAACCGACGTGGGACAACTGTCTGGAATGCCAGTCTTCGCTGGGAACAGACGGTGGTTATTTTCAGCCCGAAAACGGGGGAATGCTCTGTAATAGATGTGGTGCGGTCAAGGGAGGATTGGTTGTCAGCGGGGAAACGCTCGAGATCCTGTACTGGCTGCAAAAAAATACACCCGATGAAGTGGGCCGGCTCAATCCTGAAAATTTACAAAAGGTCGAAATTCGGAAGATGTTTGACCTTTATTTTAAAACTCATATTGAGCACATGCGGAGCTTAAAATCGCTTTCGTTGTATTATAAATTTAATCAACAACACTTATCAAAGTAGCAAAAAGGAGGATCATTGGCAGTTACAATGGAAAAAATCGTTTCTCTTTGTAAAAGAAGAGGATTCATCTTTCAATCCAGTGAAATCTACGGGAAACTGAACGCCTGTTACGACTACGGCCCGCTGGGTGTGGAACTGAAACGAAACGTGAAAGAAACCTGGTGGCGTGCCATGGT
Organism: uncultured bacterium; assembly: GCA_964617625.1. Taxonomy (GTDB): domain Bacteria; phylum Zhuqueibacterota; class QNDG01; order QNDG01; family DSAB01; genus CAZTZL01. Next base: position 81,143 of record CAZTZL010000002.1, on the reverse strand, counting down.
TTATGAAAATGAAAATATTGTGGGTCTGGACGCAGCGATTTTAATGCATCCCAAAGTCTGGGAAGCTTCCGGCCATGTTGAAGGATTTCACGATCCGCTGGTCGATTGTAAAAATTGCAAGCAGCGTTTTCGGGAAGATGAAATTGATCCGGAGAAATTGGCCAAGAGACAATGTCCTGTCTGTGGTGCCAAAGATGCACTGACAGAGCCGCGTCAATTCAATCTGATGTTCAAAACACATATGGGGCCGGTTGAAGAGACCGCATCCCAGATTTATTTGCGCCCTGAAACTGCACAGGGCATTTATGTCAACTATAAAAATGTGATGGATTCTTCACGCCTAAAAATTCCCTTTGGAATTGCCCAGATCGGAAAGGCGTTCCGTAATGAGATCACGCCGGGTAATTTCTTATTTCGTACACGGGAATTCGAACAGATGGAAATGCAATATTTTGTCAAGCCCGGTGAAGATGAAGAAGTGTTCGAGCATTGGAAAGCGCGGCGAATGGCGTGGTATGAAAGCATAGGAATTCGAAAAGAGAAATTACGTTTTCATCAGCACGGAAAAGATGAACTGGCCCATTATGCGAAAAAGGCGTTTGATATCCAATATGAATATCCTATCGGCTGGAAGGAATTAGAGGGGATTCACAACCGGACAGATTTCGATCTTTCCAGGCATCAGGAATATTCCGGGAAAGACATGACTTATTTTGATGATGTTTCACGGGAAAGGTATCTACCATACATTATTGAAACTTCAGCCGGATGTGACCGAACACTTTTAACCGTATTGGTTGATGCCTATGACGAAGAACAGCTTGAAAAGGAGACAAGAACCGTCCTGCGGCTGGACCCGAAACTGGCCCCTGTAAAGGCGGCTGTTTTTCCTCTGGTCAATCGGGACGGAATGCCCGAGATCGCGAGAAAAATCACCGAAGATCTGAAGAAAGAATACATTGTTTTTTACGATGAATCCGGTGCAGTGGGACGGCGCTATCGCCGTCAGGATGAGGCCGGAACGCCATTTTGTATTACTGTGGATTCCCAGACCCTGCAGGACGATACGGTTACAATCCGTGAACGGGATTCGATGAAACAGGATCGAATGGCAATGAATGGATTGAGCATTGAACTCAAGAAACGGATCTGCAAAAGTGAATAATAGTAAAAATATTTTTTAATCACGAATGATTATATCATATTATTTTCATAATTATGATTTTTTTCTTGACAAAGCGCCAAAATTTTTGTAAAATTAGTAATATTTAGTGATTTTCAAATATTTAAAAGGGAGGAAAAAATGGCAATTGGAAGAGGAACTGTAAACAAAGTTATTTTGGTAGGGCGCTTGGGAGCAGATCCGCAGCTCAAATATACACCTTCAGGACGTGCTAATGTAAATTTTAATCTTGCCACCAACGCAGTCTGGAAAGATCAGGAAGGGAATCAACAGGAAAAAACAGATTGGCATCGGGTTTCTGCATGGGGCAAGCTTGCCGAGATCATGGGCGAGTGGCTGAAAAAGGGAAGTTATGTGTATATTGAAGGGCGGCTTCAGACCCGTTCGTATGAAGATTCCAACGGCGTGAAGAAATATATTACAGAAGTGGTTGCGACAGATCTGGAGATGCTGGGTAAAAAAGGAGAGGGCGCACCGGCAGAAGCTCCTTCGTCGGAAGAAATGCCGCCACAAGAGAATCCGCAAGAGGGAGGGGAAGACCTTCCATTTTAAGTTATCTTGATGCGTAAAATGAATCCGGGGTAAACACGCCCCGGATTTTTTATTGGAATCATTTACAGCAGCGAGGAAGTGTCTGATGAAAAAAGAGAATGACCTGGATCGGCTGATAGAAAAAGCGAAGGAAGCGAGAAAAAAGGCATATGCCTCCTATTCGAATTTTTTGGTCGGGGCCGCGGTTATCGGTGGAAGTGGTAAAATTTTTACCGGATGCAACATAGAAAATAGTTCGTTCGGACTCACGATTTGTGCCGAAAGAGTGGCGTTGTTTAAAGCGGTCTCCGAGGGCGAAAAAGAGGTAAAAATACTGGCTCTGGTAACAGATACCCAGACTCCTGTTTGGCCGTGTGGCGCCTGTCGTCAAGTGCTTGCAGAATTCGACCGCGAACTTTTAATTGTGTCAAGTAATTTGAAAGGTCAAAAAGAGGAAAAGAAACTTTCTGAAATTTTTCCGGAAGCCTTTGATAAAAGATCTATGAAAAAATAATTTGTCTATTTTTCATTAAATTACTCTCCTGAAAAACTTCAACCTCCAATCCGTTTCCGCATCATCAAATAGTTGTAAAGGGATTTATCGAAATCCTGTGAAGTATCCACAGAGACGTAATCGATTCTATGCAGCCTGCACTCCTGTTTATAGCGATTGAGAAATTGTTCGATATTTGTCTGATATTCTTTTCGAATCTGCCAGGGTTGTGTTAATATTTTTTCACCGGTTTCCATATCAACAAACAGACTGTCACCTTGAAAATCGAAACTTTTTTCGAGCGGATCGAGGATATGAAAAACGATCACTTCGTGTTTCTTATGTCGAAAATGTTTGAGTGCAGAGATGATATTTTTCTGGTTGCCTAAAAGATCCGATAAAATGATGATCAAACCTCGGCGTTTGATGCGTTCGGCCAATTCGTGAAATGTGTTGGCGATCTCTGTATCTCCTCCGCTTTGAAGGCCGTCGAGCTGTTTCAACAAGACATTGAGATAACTGAAGATGGAACGAGGTGGAAAATAATGACGGATTTTCGTGTCGAAGGTCACCAATCCGACAGCATCTCTTTGAATTAGCATGAGATAGGTCAGCGCAGCGGAAAGAAACGACGCGTATCGAAGCTTGGTTAAATCTTTCGAAGTGAAAGCCATCGAGCCGGACGTGTCCAGTAAAATATAGGTTTTTAAATTGGTTTCTTCCTCAAACTGTTTGACATAATACCGTTCGGTTTTTCCCCAAACTTTCCAGTCGATGTGTCTGAGATCGTCTCCCGGTATATAGGGGCGGTGCTCGGAAAATTCCACGGAGAAACCATGATAGGGGCTTTTGTGAAGCCCGGTGATAAATCCCTCGACGACGAGACGCGCCACCAGATCCAGCCGTGACAAACGTGAAACGACTTCCGGGTTCAGATATTTTCGATAATCAACAGATGTTTTCATTGTCAATAGTTTAAAAAATCCGATCTGTTATTCAGAAACTCTTTATAGACACGGTAGTAATCCGTTTCTTCATAATTCATTTTTTTGATCGGAGTCGTATCAAAACTGTAGATTGCCGCTTCCGGACAGGCCAAAAGGATAGGCGAATGGGTAGCGATGATGAATTGGGCGTGTTCCGCTTTTGCCATGTCGTTAAGCAACTTAACCAGTTCGAGCTGGCTTCTGGGAGAAAGAGCGGTTTCGGGTTCATCCATCAGGTAGAGGCCGCGGATCTGATAGCGGCTTTTGAAAAAAGACATCAGCGATTGCCCGTGCGATTGCGTGACGAGGGAATCGCCGCCGAAAAAGTTCAGCACACCGGGATCAGCTGCGGCCCATTCATCCAGAATCTGAGTAAAATGGTTAAACGTCTCCGCACCAAAGAAAGAACCCGGGACCGATCCGTTGTTCCATTCAATCGAAAGGGATTGATATAATTTATTCTCATGCGGATTAAATTTAAACCGTTTTCTGTCGCTCTGTTCCCAGATGTGAATACCGGATCTGCGCGCGATTGCTTTTAACAGGGTGGATTTGCCTGTCCCGTTTTCCCCGACGAAAAAGACAACGGGTTTGGGGAATTCAATTTGTGTAAGGGACTGGATGATATCCAAATTGAAGGGGTAGTACTCCCTTGTGGGAAATTTACTCTGATTCAGGATGATTTTTTTCAGGTGCATTTTGATTTATTCCTGTTTCTGTTATCTGAACATATATTCAATATTTATAGGCTCTATGTTGATACTCCGGAAAATAAAAACCCAAATTTCAAAGACCGCTGCCATAAACAGATCCGCCTTAGGCGGAAAATAACAAATAAATCCCAATTGTGAAAACACAAAGGTACAAGCATAGGTAAGCTTTAATGGTTTCTCCCTTGCTAAACAAAACAGATCGACTCGGTTGCTGAGCAACACAATGATCCTTCGATGTGTTCTGTTTGATATTTTGGACATTATTTTTTATAATTTATTTGTCATTTATGAATTGGGAATTGGAATTTCATGATTATCCACATAAAACAGCATAAAACCTTTTTATATAAAGCGTTTTTTTTATCTTTTCTATAGACATAAGACTTACATTTCGGTGGTTAACAGTTTATCTATAATATCGATGGCAGTGATGCCGTCGGCTTCCGCATTAAAGTTACTTACAATACGATGACGAAGAACCGGCTTGGCGACTGCCCTGATATCTTCGATATCCGGAGTTGTTCTTCCATTTAAAATGCAGCGGCTTTTCGCACCCAGGATGAGATACTGGGAAGCTCTCGGGCCGGCGCCCCAGCTGATCCAATCCTTGATGAATTTTGGTGAGGTTGGATAATCGGGGCGTGTTTTTCGTACCAGATCTACTGCATATTCGACCACGATTTCGGCGACGGGTACACGGCGGACCAATTTTTGAAGAGCGAGAATTTTTTCTGAACCCATTACTGGTTTAATGTTTGGTTCGAGGTCTCCTGTTGTAGACCGCACAATTTCCATTTCTTCTTTTTTGGGAGGATAATCGATCCAAAGGTTGAACATAAATCGATCCAGCTGGGCTTCCGGCAGAGGGTAGGTGCCTTCCTGTTCGATTGGGTTTTGGGTTGCCAGGACAAAGAAGGGACAGTCCAGTTTAAACGTGGTACCGCCGGCGCTGACTTCGTATTCCTGCATGGCCTGAAGAAGCGCAGACTGGGTCTTTGGGGGAGTTCGGTTGATCTCGTCGGCAAGTACGATATTGGCGAAAACCGGTCCTTTGACAAAGCGGAATGCTTTTTTACCGGTGGTCATGTCCTCTTCCAGGACTTCCGTACCCGTAATATCGGAGGGCATAAGATCAGGGGTGAACTGAATCCGGTTGAATTTCAGGTCAAGCACTCTGGAGAGCGTCGAGATGAGCAGCGTTTTTGCAAGTCCCGGAACACCGATGATGAGGCAATGTCCCTGGGAAAACAGAGCGATGAGCAGATCATCGATGATTTGGTGTTGTCCTACAATAACATTTTCGATTTGTTTAGTAATTTTTGAATGGCCTTCTTTCAGAGATTCGATTTGTTCCAAATCGGAATGGTTTTTTATTCCGTTTTTTTGCTGCTTTGAAATCATAGCCGGCTCCGAGGTAAAGATTTTATAATTATGAATTTTTTAAATTACAGACTTTTTAAAGGAAAGTCAACCGGAAATAAAACCTTGACTTTTTATAGATTTGGTAATAAATTTCTATTTATTCAATGAGTTGCGTTAAATAATACTATAACGATTATGGATGACGGAGAAATACAAAAAGAGTTGAGAAAGCAGGGTTCTCTTCCCCGGCACATTGCCATAATTATGGATGGCAACGGGCGATGGGCAAAACAGCGCGGGCTTCCGAGAATTGCCGGGCATCGTGAAGGTGTAAGGTCCGTTCGGGATATTGTAGAGGCATGTGGTGAATTGGGGATTGAGGTTTTAACCCTGTACACATTTTCCACGGAAAACTGGCGGAGACCGCAAAAGGAAGTATCCGCACTGATGAAACTGCTTTTAAAAACCCTTCGAAAAGAGATCAATGATCTGGTTAAAAATAACGTTCGGCTCCTGACAATTGGTAATCTTGAGAAGCTGCCCAAAATCGCACATCAGGGTATGCTGGAAGGAATAGCAGCTACAAGAGAAAATACGGGTCTTAAATTAAATCTTGCCCTAAATTATGGAGGCCGTGAAGAAATTGTATCAGCGGTTCAAAAAATTGCTCTCATGATCCAGCAGGGAAAAATTCAACCTCAAGAGATAGACAGAAAAATGATATCCCAGTTTCTTTACACGGAGGGGCTGCCGGATCCGGACCTTCTTGTTCGGACCAGCGGGGAATACAGGATTTCAAATTTCCTCTTGTGGCAGCTTGCCTATACAGAAATCTACATCACCGATGTGTTGTGGCCTGATTTCAGGCGGCAGAATTTATATGATGCGATCAGGGACTACCAGGGAAGGGAGAGACGTTTTGGCAAAGTCAGTGAACAACTAAAGAAAAGGAAAAATAGGATTCGATAAAGTAGATTATTTTATGGAACTTATTAGAGTTTAAAGCGTCTATTAACTTGATATTTCTTGTGTATTATCGATATGAGGGGTCATGCCCCTCATTTTTAATCTTGGACTTTTTTAGTTATGCGCGAAAGAAGATGGGTTCTGGTCATTGCTTTCCTTTTAACAGTGCTTATTCTTGCTGTTTATTTTTTCTGGAAGGTCACCAGAGCCGATGAAATAATTCGGCAGAAACTTCTATCAAGTGTGCGGCCATTTCTGGCTCAGGATTCCGATATCGAAAATCTTGAAATGGACCTGAATGGTATTCATTTGAGAGGAGTCAAGGTCATTCCCAAAAACCGGTCATTCACTCTGGATATTGATGAAGTTCGGTTGGGATATAACTTCTGGAATTTTGTCCGTTACGGATTCGTACCCTACAGAGCCACACAGCAAATTGTATTAAAACATCCTCAAATTATCATTCGGAACATCTCCAGAAGGAACGAAAATGGTTTATCTGAAAAAAAAGAGGGTGTGGAGTTTCGTGCAATTGTTGAAGGATTAAGTCCTCTCAAACGCATCACTCTTGTTGATGCCGAACTTATTATGGAAAAACCAACGGGTGAAAGATTACGTCTGGCTCACTCTTTAAATGGTTGGCTGCAAACCAACCCGGTAGATTCAGCGATTGTCCGTTTGGACGGAAACCTTTTCGAATCAGTCAATAAAAATTTGATACTTAACGGGAAGGTAAATTTAACGAATGCGAGCCTGGTTCAACTCAATGTTCAAATCCAGGAATCAGAGATAACACCCAGATTCTCATTTCTCGTACCGGATTATATGCAAGTAAATTATGGAAAGATGAAAGGAGCCGGTTACTACAACAAAAGGGAGGGTGCATCGGGTTACTATGAAATCAGAGACGGCTCTTTCTCTTTTAAGAATGGTAATTTATTTTTTGAGGGAGTGCAGGTCAGGGGAGATCTGAAAAACAGAGATATCTTTATTCATGGCAGTATTCCTCATTTTAATGGATCTCCTTTAACTGTTTCCGGTACAGTCAAAAATATATTGGATCCCTTTGTGAATTTGAATGTCGAAAGCTCCCGATTTAATATCAAATCGTTTTTTAAACATGCCATACCGGAATCGCGTCTGCGGCTTTCTGGAAACGCAAGATTTCATATGAATTTAAATGGAACGTTAAATAATCCCGAAATGGCCGGAAGTTTCACCGCTCCAGATTTGGAAACCTACGGGATTCGCTGGAACCGTTTTTTAGCCAGGATTAATCTGAAAGATAGTTTGGTTACACTAACGGGAACGGGAAAACAAGAAAACGGACTGAATCTTGATCTGTTGAGTACACTGGATTTGACCAAGGGCGTTCCTGTAACGAACACCCGAATCAGTTTTAATGGAAACAGTCTGGCTGCATTGCCCGACTGGTATCGAAAGAGAGTAGAAAACAGCCGGATCGATTTTGGTATTCAAATCAACGGACAATTGAACCGCATACACGGGAAAGCGTCCGGTGAATTTATTTTAGTCACTTTAAACAGGGATACAATTCAGTATATGCCTTCCCTGTCCTATGCCAGCAATAAACTCGATATCAATATTCATACTAACAAAAAATTTCTGTTATCAGGAGAGATCGATCATCCATTCACCGAAAAGGCGGAATGGTATTTAAAAGCGGGTGGATTGTCGGATCTGATTCTACCATATATGAGCGAACAAAAAAGGCTTGATTTAAGTGCTGTATCAATGAATGGAATTCTTTCCGGAACGCCATCGGAATGGTTTTTCAAAACGGAGGGTCAAAAAGAGGAAAACGGTAGTCCAGTTCAAATTTTTCATTGTAGAATAGAGGGACAAAAAGAGGAAAACAAACCACTAATTTTAGGTTTTTCAGGAACTTATTATGGCTCTGAAGATAATACTCTGCCTTTTTATTCACGATGTGTTTTAACATCAAATGAATTATGGGTCCGGCGTTTCGAGATAGGAGATTTTATTAAATGCGAACTGCATTATCCTTTCGAAGTTAAAGAACGGGTATCCGGACTGATCAAATTAAACAATTTCAGTCTAAACAAGCTTCACCCATTTATCCATCAGTTGAATCCGTATCTTGGGAACTTATCCGGCGAGGTGAGGGTTGCCGGCACAAGGCAACAAATGGAATGGAAAGTGAATTTAGGTTTTCAGGAAGGCTGGTTTAATGAGGATGGACCTTTTCATGGTGAGCTGGCATATGAAAGAACCGGTCCAGATTTTAAATTCTGCCGTGTATTTTTCTATAAGAACAACAATCCGATTATTGTAGGCAGTACAGAAAGAACGAGTGCGGATTCGCTGAGAGGGGAATTTCGGGGGGAGGATGTCGATATTGGGAATATGATTTCTGCTTTGACCGGTAGGCAAAATATTCTAAGAGGAAAAGGAACATTTAATATTAATGTAGAAGGAAGACCGCGCGATCCTTTTCTTGTGGGATCGCTTAGGGTCCAGGATGGAGTCATTGGAAATGTGTCTTTTCGAGAGATGTGGATGGATTTTACTGATACACTTGACACACGTTATGGTTTGCTCAGCGGAACCGTGAATATACTGGGCGGATGGTTGATCCGTCAAGACGGATTAACTGTCAGAGTATCGGGCAAACTTCCACATTTCAGTGATAGCGAAACCGATATTTCAATAAATGCCAAAGGGAATATTTTAGGCTGGTTACCTGAATTTACTCCATTTATACGAAAGAGCGAAGGCGAAGGAGAGTTGTTTCTTCGTTTGGGAGGAAAAGCAGGAAGTTGGGTGATTGGCAAGGCTCAGCTTCAACTGATTTCAGGGAAAATGGAATTTGCATCCTTTCTGAAGAATGTTGACAATTTAAAAGGGATGATCAGAATGGATCCGGAAAACCGGTTTGTTGATATTTCAAATCTTACAGGAAGTATCGACGGAGAGACACTGACACTCACAAACAGCCTTGTCGATGAATCGTCTTCCATACTGGAACCTTTGGTTTTTGAAGATCTCGGTATCCAGCTGGGTTATCTTCAATTAAAGACAAGCGGCAAAGGAATTCACGTTCACTTGCCTGGCTTGATGGAGCCGGGTGAGAAAGGCTGGATCAAAATGACGGGTTCGAATTCCGAAGAGCCGTTGATTGTTGCCGGGCCAGTATCAAACCCATTGATTCGGGGAACCTTTTTATTGACGGCCAGTCAAATTACCTATCCATTTTTACCTGTTGACAAGGAAAAAGACGCAAGCAGCAAATTAATCGGCTTTTTGGAAAGTGTGAACTGGGGCATTAAAATCGTTCCGCGGAAGGATGTGCATTATATCAGAAACTTTAACAGTCCGATCAGCAATGCCTATTTGGATCTGCTGTTGAAGGACGGTTATGGTGATCTTAATTTACGCGGTATTATTAAAGATGAGAGTTTCGAAATTTGGGGCAATCTGGTATCAACCGAGGGAACCATTGAATTTTTGGATCACTATTTTCGGCCGGAAAGAATAACATTTGATTATCCAAAAGGAACAACCAATCCGATTCTTGCTGGACGCAGTTCGACCACGGTTATTGATTCAACCGGAATGCCTTCTACTGTGTGGCTCTCTCTTACTACAGTTGACGAAGAGACCGGCCTGGAAAAAGAAGGTGGAAATTGGAAAGAAATCAAGTTTCGTCTTTCAACGGATAGTCCGAATCTTGGCAGAACAGAAGCCGATCTTCTTTCGGCACTGGGATATTCAGCTCAGGAATTTAAGGAACGGGCTTATGATGCCCTGGGTATGCGGCTGGATAATATTGTCTTTCGCCCTATTTTTCGCCCTATTGAGAAAGGTATTCGCCATCATCTTGGGTTTGATGTTGTAAGGTTTTTTTCAACATTCAGCCGAAATATAGCACAGCTTCAAAGTATTGACCCAATAAGTTTTGATCCAAAAATTTTACTCAAAAGAACCAGGGTGATGCTGGGTAAATATCTGGCTCCCGGTTTGTTTATTACCTATTCAGGTGAAATTCAAGAAGGTTTGTTTCGGTATCATGCACAGGGTCTGGGATTTCGCCATGCACTGACATTGGAGTATACAATTCGTCCCGATCTTTTTTTGGAAATGGAGTATACTTATGACAGTCAGCTTCTTTCAGACAGAAGAGAAGACAAGCGTTTGTGGATAAGGCATATTTTCCCGTTTTAGCAGAAGGATCAGTTTTCGCTTTACAATAACTTAATTTTTTTGTATTTTTTACGATATTAGTTTGGAGGAAAATGGTGTTCATGGGACTGTTTAAAAAATTTGGGAAGAAATTCATATCTTTTTTTCTTTTGATTGTTTTTAATTTTGGTATGGTTTATTCCCAGCAAAATCAAATTGGTACAATAGTTGGGATCAATGTGACAGGCAATCAGACCTCTGATCCAAGTGTGATTAAAATGAGTGCAGGTTTACATGAAGGTGAAGAAGTTGTCTGGGAGGATATTCAAAGGGCCGTGAGGCAGCTTTGGGCTTTGGGTATTTTTTCGGATATTCGGATTCTTTTGGATCAACAAACACCGGGTGGTGTCATTTTAAATATACAAGTGAAAGAGTATCCCAGGCTGGAGAAGGTTGATATCATAGGCAATAAAAAAATAAAAAAAGAGGACATCGAAAAGGAAATCGGTTTTTTTAAAGGACAGATTCTCAGTCCGAGCCATATTTCAGATGCCAGGAAAAAGTTGAAAAAAATGTATGCAGAGAAAGGATATACACTGGCTCAAATCGATGCAGAATCGTACGAATCCGAAAAAGAAAAACGCGTTGTGCTTAAAATAAACATACATGAGGGAAAAAAAGTTCAGATAAAAAGAATTCAATTTTTCGGGAACAATGCGTTTGTGGACAAAAAGCTTCAAAAACAGATGAAAAAAACAAAGGAGGACCGGTGGTGGCGCGGTGCGGATTTTAATAAGAAAGAGTATGAGGAGGACAAATTAAACATCGTCAAGTTCTATCGAAATCACGGATATCGAGATGCAGAGATCGTAAGGGATTCTCTTTACTACGATCAGGAAAACAAAGAGATGTTCATTGATCTTTGGGTTCAGGAAGGTGTATGTTATTATATGGGTTCTGTAAGCTGGGAGGGGAATGAACTGTTTCCGGATAAGAAACTTGAATCACTTCTTGAATTTAAAGAAGGGGATGTATTTAATCAGGAAAAATTTGAACAGTCTGTTCAGGAAAAAATTGGTGGAGCTTACTACGATCTTGGGTATATCTATGCTCAAATTAATCCGAAAGAAACACTGAGAAATAAAGACACACTCGACATTGAGTTTTTGATCAAAGAAGGGAATCCGGTTAAAGTCAGGAAAATACAGATTGTTGGGAATACCCGAACCAAGGAACGCGTGATTCGCAGGGAACTGAAAATCCGTCCGGGTGATGTGTTCAGCAAAGAACTTCTAATGCGGAGCCACAGAGAATTGATGATGTTGAACTATTTCGCCAATGTCACTCCCGATGTGATTCCTGTCAGTGAGGAAGAACTGGATCTGTCCTTTAAAGTGGAAGGAAAATCCACGGATACAGCCAACCTTTCAGCAGGATACAGTGAGGTGGACCGATTGATTGGCAGTGTGGGAATCGGCATGAACAATCTTTTCGGAAACGGGCAGCAGCTGTCGCTCGACTGGAATTTTGGCGCTTATTATCGGTCATTCAGTCTGGGTTTTACCGAGCCCTGGTTCCTCAGTACACCGACGCTTATTGGAGCGAATATTTATGACACAAAACGCGACGCATACTACATCGGATACAGCCAACGCAGCCAGGGAATGAATTTCCGTTTCGGGAGAAAGTTATCCTGGCCTGATAATTATTTCCGAGGGGAATGGATTTACACCATTGACCGGACAGAGCTGGGTGATTTTTCAGACTATTATATTGAATTGAATCCCAATAATATCGTTCATGAAGACTGGCCCTTGATTACAAGCAGCATCACTCAGGTGATTTCACGCAACAGCCTGGATCAACCCGAATTTCCAACAACAGGATCCAGAGTCAGTTTGTCTACGGAAATTGCAGGGGGCCCGTTGGGAGGGAATGTCGGTTTTACAAAGCATATTTTCAGTGCGGAATTATTTGTGCCAACTTTTATACCGCGTTTGATTCTTTTAACGCGCGCGCAAATGGGAGTCATGGAAACCCTGTCCAAATCGAGCCGTATCCCCTATCTCGAATATTTCTTTATGGGTGGAAGCGGTCTTTCACGTGCTATTCCGTTGAGAGGTTACGATGATCCGCTCTCCGGGGGTCAATACTATTATGAAGGCGGGAAAACCATGTTTGAGTTTACTGCCGAACTCCGGTTTCCCATTATTACCAATCCGATGATGTTCGGACTTCTTTTTGCAGAGGCAGGGAACACCTGGAGTGACTTTGCCAATACGGATCCTTTTAATCTCAGACGTTCCGTTGGCATTGGCGGTCGTATTTTTATGCCAATGGTCGGTATCATCGGCGTGGATTATGCTTATGGATTTGATCATATTGATTCATATGGTGAAAAATATGGAAGCTGGAAAACCCATTTTGTATTTGGAAGAAGCTTCTAAAACAAAATAATAGGAGGAGAAAGTGATTAGAAAAAAAGTATTGATGAATGGTGTTTTAGCTGCCACGATGTTCATTTTTGGAGCAAGTGTCCATTCTGCAGAAATGAAGATAGGGTATGTAGATTCCCAGAGAATTCTTTCTACTTATCCTCCTGCTGTGGATGCCCAGAAGGAGTTGGAAGGAGAGAGCGCAAAATGGGGACAGGAACTGCAAAAGATGAACCAGGAATTCAAGAGACTTCAGGAACAGCTTGATCAACAGAGTTTGCTTCTCAGTGAGGAGAAAAAAAGAGAGAGGGCACAGGAACTTCAAAATCTTGCAATGAAAATTCAACAGTACCAGAACGAGAAATGGGGAGAGCAGGGCGAGTTTTTCAACCGCCGGGAAGAATTGCTGAAACCGGTATTCGATCAAATCAATATCGCTATCAAAAAAGTCGGGGATGATGACGATTACGATTATATTTTCGACGCAGTAGCCGGAAATATCCTTCACGCAAAAGAGAAGTATGATTTAACGGATCGTATCCTTGATGAGCTGGAAAAAATCTCTTCCTCTGCTTCTTCAAAAAGCGGCGGTTGATCTTTAATGGTTTTAAAACTTAAAGAGATCGTTGAAATTACCGGGGGGGAAGTGATTGGGGATGATACTGTCGAAATCGGGAGTGTCGCTCGCATCGAGGAAGCCAGGGAGGGCCAGATTGCATTTTTGGCCAATCTGAAATATTCAAAATTTCTATCACAGACCGGGGCTTCCGTAATTATCGTACCCAAGGATGTTCCCAAAGTAAAAAATAAATCCCTCCTGTGTGTTGAAGATCCTTATTATGCTTTTCTTCAGGTGCTGAATATTTTTCATCCCCCGAAACTGTTTATTGAAAAAGGGATTCATACCTCGGCAGTTATCAGTCCATCGGCAGAGTTGGGTGAAGATATCTCGGTCGGCCCGTTCGTCTATATCGGAAAAGGTTGCCGTATCGGAGCCCGTTCGGTCCTGATGCCGGGTGTTGTTGTCTATGAAGATGTCATTGTTGGTGAAGATTGTGTGATTCATGCGAATGTGTGCTTAAGAGAAAAAGTACGGATTGGCGATCGGGTTATTCTACATAATGGAGTTGTTGTGGGGAGCGACGGTTTTGGCTTTGCTCCAAAGGATGGGAAGTATTACAAGATTCCCCAGGTTGGAACTGTGGTTATTGAAAATGATGTCGAAATCGGCGCCAATACAACCATCGACCGCGCAACACTGGGAGAGACGCGAATTCATGCTGGAGCCAAACTGGACAATTTGATACAAATCGCTCATAACTGCACTGTGGGAGAAAATACTGTCATTGCCGCACAGGCCGGGCTGTCCGGAAGTACCCACGTCGGAAAAGGAGTTCGAGTCGGCGGACAGGTCGGTTTTGCCGGACATTTGACAGTGGGAGACGGAGCAGCCATCGGGGCACAATCAGGCGTATCAAAATCCGTACCGCCGGGACAAATGGTCTTCGGCTATCCAGCCAGACCGCACATGGAAGCGCTTCGCATCGATGGAGCCCTGCGCCGACTGCCGAAATTGATCAAGGAGATGAAAGAATTGAGGGAGAGCATAAAGAAATTAGAACAGGATTTATCCAAATGATGCTAAAACAAAGAACGATCCAGAAACCGGTTTCTTTTTCAGGGACAGGTTTGCATACAGGAAATAAAACAACCGTTACGTTCAAGCCTGCGGAGGTTGACACCGGTATTTGTTTTAAACGAACCGATATTGAAGGGAATCCGCTCATACCTGCCGACATTGACCATGTGATTGATAATTATCGGGACACAACAATCGGAATCGATAATGTCCATATACGGCAAGTCGAACATGTTCTGGCGGCCATATACGGTTTGGAAATCGATAATATACTTGTCGAATTGGATTCCAATGAACCTCCGGTGGGAGATGGAAGCGCCTTGCCATTTGTTCAGATACTAAAAAAAGCGGGTTTTCAGGAACAGAATTCACCAAAGGACTATCTGGAAATCGATGAAACTGTCACTTTTTCTGACAAGTCCAAGGGTATTGATATGGTGGTTTTCCCTTCGAATGAACTTCGAATCACTTTCATGGTGGATTATCAAAATCCGGCTCTGGGGACACAGTATACATCCATGTACTCATTGACAGATGAATTTGTAAACGAGTTTGCGCCCGCCCGGACATTTTGTTTTCTGAATGAAGTAGAAGATCTGTACGATAAAGGACTCATTCAGGGAGGAAGCCTCGATAATGCCGTTGTTATAGTGGATCGGCAATTGAGCAAGGAAGAGCTGAGCAAATTGGCCAAAAAATTCGGGGTGAAGGAAGAGGTTGCCCTTGGAACCAATGGGATTTTGGGAGGAAAAGAACTTCGTTATTATAATGAATCGGTGCGTCACAAGGTTTTGGATCTTATTGGCGATTTGGCGCTTCTGGGTGTACCGCTCAAAGCTCATGTGATGGCAGCCCGCTCCGGGCATGCAACTCATGTGGAACTGGTAAAGAAAATCCGGCAGATTTATAAAAAGAAAAAAATATCAGGCAAGTATCAGGCTGCTCCGGCTAAAAAGGGGATCTTTCTCAACATTCAGGCGATCGAGAAAATATTGCCCCATCGATATCCTTTTCTGCTCGTCGACAAAATTCTTGATCTTATTCCCAAAGAGAAGGTCGTTGGAATAAAAAATGTAACCTTTAACGAACCCTATTTCACCGGCCATTTCCCAGGACATCCCATCATGCCTGGTGTATTGATTATTGAAGCCATGGCACAGACAGGAGCTATTCTTCTTTTAGATGCGGTCGAAAATCCAAATGAGAAACTGGCCTATTTTATGGCAATCGAGAAAACCCGTTTTCGAAAACCCGTCATTCCAGGAGATCAACTTCAAATAGAGGTTGAGATGGTTCGTTTTCGACCGAGTTCATGTAAAATGATTGGACGGGCTTTTGTCGACGGAGATTTAGTCTGCGAAGCCGAATTCATGGCGGCGCTTGTGGACAGACAGAAAGAGTAAGGATAAAGTTGACTCAAATCCACCCGACAGCAATTGTTGATAAAAAAGCAAGGCTGGCAGAAAATGTCATCGTAGGCCCGTATTCAGTAATCGACGGGAATGTCGAAATTGGAGAGGGATCTGAAATTCATTCTCATGTCTATGTAGCTGACGGCGCCCGTATTGGGAAAAACTGCAAGATACATCATGGTGCGGCCATATCGACTGTTCCTCAGGATTTGAAATTTTCAGGTGAGGCTACTTTACTTGAAATCGGCGATAATGTAGTAATCCGGGAGTTCTGTGATTTGAACCGGGGAACCAGGCACCGGGGAAAAAGTGCGATCGGCGGCAATTCGTTTTTGATGGCTTATACCCATGTGGCACACGATTGCCTGGTTGGAGAAAATGTTATTTTGGCCAACGGTGTCCAGCTGGCGGGTCACGTCACTATTAAAGAGTGGGTCACAATCGGCGGTCTTGTTGCCGTACATCAGTTTTGCACAATCGGTAAACATGTTTTTATCGGAGGCGGTTTCCGGGTGACACAGGATGTTCCGCCTTATATTCTGGCAGCCGGCGTGCCATTGGATTTTAAGGGATTGAATATCATTGGTTTGAAGAGGAGGGGATTTCCAAAAGAGGTGACAGACACACTTCAAAAAGCCTACAGAATTCTATACCGATCCAAATTGAATACAACGCAGGCGGTTCAAAAAATTCGGGAAGAGGTGGAGCTGATTCCCGAAGTGGAATTGGTTTTAAGTTTTATTGAAAAGAGTGAAAGAGGAATTATAAAATAGAAATTCATTTATGGAGACATGGCGGTGGATAGAGAGCGAAGCGGCTGACGGCGCAACCAATATGGCAATAGATCAGGCTCTCCTGCAAAACACCGATACAGTCATTCAACCTATAATGCGGGTTTATGGATGGTCCCCATACTGTATCTCTTTGGGGTACCATCAATCTGAAGATGATATCGATTTTAATTTATGCCGGGAAAGGCAGATTGATGTAGTTCGAAGGCCGACCGG
Organism: uncultured bacterium; assembly: GCA_964617625.1. Taxonomy (GTDB): domain Bacteria; phylum Zhuqueibacterota; class QNDG01; order QNDG01; family DSAB01; genus CAZTZL01. The sequence goes on along the minus strand of CAZTZL010000002.1, from coordinate 64,252 downwards.
GGGAAGGGCAGTCCTTCACGCCGAAGAAGTTACTTATGCTGTTATTGTTCCTCAATGCGCATCCATTTTTCAACAAAGTATAACAGCGGTTTACAATTTGATCAGCCGTGGTTTATTAACCGGAATAAATAAGTTAGGTGTTCCGGCCAGCTTTGAAAAACGTTCCATCGATCTTCGCGATCATTATAAAAAGGAAGCGTCTATCAGTTGTTTTTCTGCTTCGGCAAGGCATGAAATTGTGGTAGGCGGGAGAAAATTAGTCGGCAGTGCCCAGCGCCATCTCCCCGGTAAGATATTGCAGCATGGTTCCATTTTGCTGGGCGCGGCCCATCTGACACTTCCCGAATTGATTAAAAAAGGGGACAATCAAACAAAGCAGAAAATGAAAACCGAACTAATGGAAAAAACCATCTCTTTGAGCCAATATTTGGGGAGAAAAGTTTCTAGTAAAGAAGTTATCGAAAGTATCAAAAAGGGGATGGAAGAGACTCTGTCAATTCGGTTTGTTTCAGGAGATTTGACTGTTCAGGAAAGAGAATGTTCAGAACGTTTAAAAGAACGATTTTCGATTCACTGCAATTAATTTGACACGAGGCATCATTGGGTAAAAAGCGGATTTCAATCTGGGGCGCAACGGGATCTATAGGAAAACAGACGCTTGAAGTTGTCGACAGGCATCGGGACCGGTTTGAGCTGGTCACGCTGACGGTCCACCAAAATGTTCAAGGTCTTCTTTCCCAGGCAAAAAAATACCGGCCTGAAAATGTGATCATTACAGATAAAACCGACAGGAATCGGTACATCAATGAATTTCAAAATCTCGGTGTCAAAGTTTTTTGGGGAAAAGAGTCGCTCCTCGAACTGGCATGCCGCGGAGAAGAAGAGATGGTTGTCAACGGTCTGGTCGGTGGTGTGGGATTGGAGGCGACCCTGCTGGCGATTCGGGCAGGGACATCCATTGC
>CAZTZL010000002.1:0-63190 GCA_964617625.1 uncultured bacterium | reverse complement strand
GTGGTGTGGGATTGGAGGCGACCCTGCTGGCGATTCGGGCAGGGACATCCATTGCGCTGGCGAATAAAGAGGTGCTGGTTATGGCCGGGAAAATGGTCATGGAAGAAGTCGAGAAGTATGATGTGCAATTGATTCCCGTGGATAGCGAACACAGCGCGATTTTCCAATGTTTGCAGGGAGAGGATGTCCGAAATATCCGACGCATTATATTAACCGCTTCGGGCGGTCCGTTTTTTAATCGTGAAAAATCCACATTAAAGGAAGTGACCGTTGAAGAGGCACTTGCTCATCCCAACTGGTCAATGGGGAAGAAAATTACGATCGACTCGGCCACGTTGGTAAACAAGGGACTGGAGATTATCGAAGCCCGCTGGCTCTTCGGGATTCCGAAAGAAAAGATCGAAGTCGTCATTCATCCCCAGTCGATTGTTCACTCCATGGTAGAATTCGAGGATGGCTCTATTAAAGCACAGATGGGAAAACCGGATATGCGTTGTCCCATTGCGTTGGCGCTGACCTATCCCGAGCGTTGGCCCGGAGACTACGGAAGTCTGGATTTTACGCTTAAAAATGTTCTAGAGTTTTTTCCTCCCAATGCGGATCAATTCCCCTGTTTGCAGTTAGCATACAAATCCCTTGAGATGGGGGGAACCGCGCCGGCCGTTCTCAATGCGGCTGATGAGATGGCCGTGGCGCTTTTTCTTTCCGGGAAAATCCGATACTTGCAGATTCAACAACTGATCGAAACCGCATTATCCGAACATCAAGTTGTTGAAGATCCGGAATTGGAAGAGATTTTTACTGCGGATCGCTGGGCCCGGTCGTTCGTTTTGGATCAAGCAAATCAATTTAATCAATAAAGGAAAATTATGATTACGATATTAGCAACGATTTTTGTATTGGGCGTTCTTACACTTGTCCACGAGACCGGACATTTTCTTTCGGCTAAGTTATTTCGCATCCGTGTGGATCGATTTTCGTTGGGATTACCACCTCGGTTGATTGGGAAAAAGATCGGAGATACTGATTACTGTATTTCATCTATTCCTTTTGGCGGTTATGTCAAGATTGCCGGAATGGTGGATGAAAGTCTGGATAAAAAATCGCTCACAAAAAAATCCGAGCCCTGGGAATTTCGTTCGAAACCCTGGATACAGAGAGTGATTGTGGTCGCTGCCGGTTCGATCATGAATATCGTACTCGCTTTTTTCATTTTCTTTGCCGCCACATTGTATCACGGCATTCAGGAAATTTCTCCGGATTCTGTGGTTGGTGATGTATTGGAAGGCAAGCCGGCTCAGCTGGCCGGCATTCAATCGGGAGATCGAATTGTCCGTATCGACGGGCAGAGCGTGGATACCTGGGAAGAAATGGCCGGAATCATTCACGGGATTCCGGGGAAATCGGTTCGAATCGAATGGTTTCGGAACGATTCCCTCTTTTCTGCCGATGTGACGCCCCAAAAGGAACAAATCCCGGGAAAAGGAGAAATGGAGGAGGTCGGCCTGATCGGAATCGGGCCCTCGTTTACGACACAACGGGCCGGATTGTTCGAAGCAGTCATTCAAGGGGCTCGGACGACGTACTACATAGGTGAACTGGTTGTGGTCTCTTTCTGGAAATTGATTACAGGCAAGGAATCCATCAAATCTCTTGCCGGGCCGGTATCTATTGCGAAGATGGCCGGCGAAAGCGCCCGATCCGGAATCGAAACGTTGATTGTTTTTTTAGCTCTTATCAGCCTGAATATCGGTATTCTCAACCTATTTCCTGTTCCTGTTTTGGATGGCGGGCATCTGGTCTTTCTTGCGATTGAGGGCATCATTCGGAGGGAAGTACCCACCAAAGTGAAATTAATCGTTCAACAGGTGGGCATGGTTTTAATTCTTGGTTTGATGGTTTTTGTGATCTATAACGATATACTGAGGGTATTTCAAAAATGAATCCCGATCCCAGGAAGACACCTCTTTATGAGGAGCATGTTCGTTTAAACGGCAAGATGGCCGATTTTGCCGGCTGGCTGATGCCGCTCTGGTATCTGGCCGGGCAGTCTGCGGAGCATCATGCCGTGAGGGCTCATTGCGGTATTTTCGACACGTGCCACATGGGGGAATTTAAAATTACCGGGCCCGGTTCTTTACCGTTTTTGTCACGGATGCTGTCAAATAATATCGGAAAAATTACCGATGATCAGGCACAATACAATCATATGTTTAATGAACATGGCGGTGTCATCGACGACTGTATTCTCTATCGTTTCAATTCCGAGAGCTGGATGCTGGTGATCAATGCCGGTGATATTAACGGCGATTATCAGTGGCTCAAAAGTCATCTCACGGAAAATGTCCGGCTGGAAAATGTGAGTGATCAAACTGTTAAAATCGATCTTCAGGGTCCAAACGGACCGAAATTAATCTCCAAATGGATTCAAAGTGAGAAGCTATTGGAGTTAAAATTTTTTCATTTTCTGTCCGATATCGATATTGCCGGAATGAAAGTGCTTGTCTCCAGAAGCGGTTACACCGGCGAGATCGGATTTGAACTTTATACGGATGTCGGGTCCGGAAGCCGGCTTTGGCAATTGCTCCTTAAAGATGGATCCGATTTCGGTTTGCGGCCTTGTGGTTTGGGAGCCAGAGATACGCTCAGAACAGAGGCAGGATTGCCTCTTCACGGTCACGAACTGCATCCCGTCCGCATTGGTCTGGGGCATCCCTGGGAATTTGCGATCGATTGGGGTCACGATTTTATCGGCAGAGAAATACTTCTCAATAACAGGGATCGATTGGATTTTTTTGTTGTACCATTTATTCTTGAAGGCAAGAGGAAGGCTATGCCGGGATGGGAAGTCGTTTTGGATCATGAAGTTATCGGAACCGTGCTGAGCGGTGTGATTTCACCGACACTCAACAATACGCCCATCGGTTTTGCGGGACTACGTTTCAATCCTGGACCGGAAACACAGATTCATTTCAGACAAAAAGATCGTGATTTGTTGTTGAACGGTAAGGTTGCGGAAATCCCTTTTGTGAAAGGCACCTCCCGGAAGAAAATGGAGTTGTTTTTATAGATGCAGAAAATAAATTATCTGTTTATTTCAGTTTAAAGTTTTGATAAGACTTGATCTTTTTCGCATCAATTGATATATTGATAACTGTATTATAAACAGGCTTAATTAGAAAAAGTAATGGGAAAAAAAGAGACAAAATACCGGGAAGACCAGAGAAAAGAAATTCTTGGGATCCTGATCATAACATTTGGGCTGTTAATTTTCCTCGGACTCATTTCGTATCATCCTTCCGATTATCCCAACAGCGGTTCTCCGGTTGCCGTTAAAAACTGGCTGGGCCTCGCCGGCGCGTGGATTGGTTATTATCTCTATGTCTATACGATCGGCTATTCCTGTCTGATATTTCCTCTGCTCATCTTTCTCTTTGGCTGGAATCTCTTTTTTCAGAAGGAATTTAAATATTTCTTTCGCCTGTGTCTCTATTTGCTCGGGATGGGTTTGTTTTTATCCACTGCCCTGGCTATACCGGAAGCCATCGCTGAAGAAGGGAGCAAATTCGGATATCGTCTGAGCGGACTTTTAGGCGGATTTTTTGCAGAGCAGCTGATTCGCTATTTGGGAACCGTTGGGAGCATCGTTGTTCTCTTAACCGCTTTTCTGTTATTGCTTATTTCAGCGACGGCATGGAGCATGCGGGAAACCGTGCTGACATTCAGAACAGAACTGGCGGAGATATTTCAATCCTTTCAGAAAAGAAGAAAAGCATTCCATTTGAAAAAACCGGCCCGGCCGAAAAAGGAAGAATCAATTCCTGTTCATAAAATTGAAATACCTCCGAAACAAGAGAAAGAGACGCTGCCTCCGAAACAAAAAGATATTTTTAACAAACAGGAAATTGTAAAGGAAACTCCGAAAATTATAAGGGAAGAACCAAAACAATCCCCAGTTAAGGAAGAGTCCCAGCCTCTAAAAATTGTCCAGGGTGAATATCAGTATCCTTCCTTGGATCTTCTGGAGAAGACTCCTCTTAGCGAAAAGGTTCTGGATAGGGAAGGTCTGGAAAGAAAAGCCCACTTTCTGGAAGAAAAACTGAAGGAGTTCGATGTACGAGGATCGGTCGTCGGGATTGAACCCGGGCCTGTGATCACACGTTTTGAAATCCGTCCTGCCCCCGGAGTCAAAGTCAGCCGTTTTGTCAGTGTTCAGGATGATCTGGCACTGGTCATGCGGGCACAGCGTGTCCGGGTGGTTGCCCCTATTCCCGGGAAGGCAGCAGTGGGCATTGAAATCCCAAACGAGGAACCAGCGCTTGTGACGCTGAGAAGCGTTCTGGAATCGGATACATTTCAGAAATCCCGTTCCAAACTGACACTCGCTCTCGGTAAAACGATCAATGGTAATCCTTACGTGGCCGATTTGGCCCAGATGCCGCATTTACTGGTTGCCGGTGCCACGGGATCAGGGAAATCGGTCTGTTTGAATACGATTATTGCGAGTATTCTTTATAGAGCCAAACCTTCCGAAGTGAAATTTGTGATGATCGATCCTAAAAAATTAGAACTGAGTCTTTATAAGAAATTACGCAATCATCATTTAACCACACGTGAAGGACTCAATGAAGATGTTATTACAACAGTGGATAATGCGGTCGCCGTACTGAGAAGCATCGAGAGTGAAATGGAAAAGAGGTATAGGAAACTGGCGCATGCGGGTGTCCGGAATATTGATGACTATAACCGTGCGGTCAAGGAAGGCAAGTTTCAATCCGCCGGGAATGAAATAAACCATTATCCATTGCCCTACGTGGTTCTGGTTGTGGACGAGCTGGCCGATTTGATGGTTTCCGGTGCGAGGGAAGTGGAAGAACCCATTTCCCGATTAGCGCAAATGTCGCGGGCTGTTGGAATTCACCTGATTTTAGCGACGCAGCGGCCGTCGGTGGATGTAATTACGGGTGTGATTAAAGCAAACTTTCCTTCCAGGATCGCATTTCAGGTAGCCGCGAAAACCGATTCGAGGACCATACTTGACCGCAATGGCGCCGAAAAACTTCTTGGACGAGGGGATATGCTCTTTCTGCACCCGAGGGAGCATGAACCCATTCGTATTCACGGGGCTTTTGTTTCTACTGAAGAGGTACAGCGGATTGTGGCACACATTCACAATCAACCTCACGGGGATTCGTGGAAACTGCCCGGTTTTGAGTCGAAGAGATCCACGGGAAGGGAAAGACAAAACGACAGGGACGAACTTTTTCAGGAAGCGGCAAAACTGGTCATCCGCCATCAGCAGGGCTCGGCTTCTCTGCTTCAGCGACGTTTGCGCATCGGTTATGCAAGAGCCGGCCGGCTGATCGATGAACTTGAAGATGCCGGGATCATCGGGCCGTTTGACGGAAGTAAAGCCAGAGAAGTTCTGGTGGACGAAGAGTATTTGAAAGATTTGTTGCTCTCTGAAAAAATGATATCCGGAAATTTTGAGGGGGATGAATGAAAATAAATTGGCATGTACTGACGGTTATGATATTTCTCGCGGGAATTCTGCGGAGTGATGAGCCTTCTCCGAAAAAAATCATTGATCAGGTTGAAGCGAAATTGATCTCCGGTAAAAATATAAAGGTCCAGTTTGAAGAGATGTTTATTTGGAAGCTTGCCGGGGAAGATCAGAAGATAGAAGGAGAGCTTTATCTTCAGGGAGATTCGAAGTTTTGTATAATCACAGAGGATCAAAAAATCGTTTCGGATGGAGTCAATCTCTATACTTACGATAAATCTGCCAATCGTGTTCTGATTGATCGGCTGGGCCAGTCCGAAGATGCGTTGCTTCCCAGACAAATTTTATTTCAGTATACGAAGAATCATCGGACTCGAATAGTTGGCAAAGAGGTGATTTCGGGAAATCAATGTTATATTCTTGAATTTACACATGAAACAGGAGAAGTCTATTTTCCAACAGTTCGGGTATGGGTGGATGAAAAAGCCTGGGTACCCAGGAAAGTTGAACAGATCGACTTGTATGAAAATCGGACAATCTATTTGTTAAAAAATGTTGAAATAGGGATCGAATTGGAGGAAAAGCAATTTCATTTTATAATTCCCGAAAGTGCGGAAGTGATCGATATGCGATAGTCTAATGTTAATCAGGTCATTATAAACAGTGGACTTATAAAAAGATAATATCATGATGGTACAGGATTGATCGTGCAGCGTTGTTTTTAAATCAGGGAAATGGTTTTTAAGATTGTATGTTATCAGGTACATATTTTGCATACTATAATTAAAATTTTGCGAATTTCGTAAAAGTTCGTTATTTTATAGTCCTGTTTTTACGGGGGAAACGAGGAGCTCATTTTCTTGTTAGTTATTAAATTTTACAAATATATTTAAACGCGGAGAAATAAAGTGGAAGAGATCAAAGAGCAACAGGTTTCTCTAAGTGAGTATATCAGAGTTTTATACCGGGGCCGCTGGATCATATTGATTTCATTTTTAATTGTTATGATTTCAACAGTCTATTTTACATTTACGACACAGCCTGTTTACGAAGCTTCGGGACTAGTCATGTTAAAACAGGAAGGCGGGGTTCAGAGTCAGATTTTTGAAGTCTCGAGTTTTATGAAAAGAGAGACCATGATCAACAATCAGGTCGAAATTCTCAAAAGCCGTACTCTTGCCGAGGATGTTATTCATCGCCTGGAAGAATCCGACCGGGCTGATTCCCTCTGGATTCTTGGAAGAGGGAAAAACAAAGAGAAATTTTCCTTTAAAAAATGGTTTTTCTCTCTAATATTTCCCAATGGAAGAAACCATGACGATCTCACTTTTGACGATATTGTCAAGACATTCCGCGAGGATGTCATTTCGGTTGTCCCGAAACGGGATACGGATTTAATTGAGTTGAAAGTGCAGGCTTTCAGTCCATATGAAGCCAGTTTTATAGCGAATACCTGGATGGAGGCATACTGGGACAAGGATATCAGTGAGAGCAGGAGCGAAGTGGGGGAAGTGCGGAAGTTTTTGGAAGACAAATTGAAAGATGTTCATGTGGAATTGACCGGGTCGGAAGAGACATTAAAGAATTATAAAGAACATAATCGCGTTGCGGAGTTGAATTCAGAAACGGAACAATTAATTAAGCAGCTGGCTGAATTTGAAACGATGTACCAGGAAGCAAAAACCGATCTTGAAGCCAACGAAAAAAGGCTGACCTATTTGAAGGCGCAGCTTGATGAAAGCCAGCGTGCTTTGATCGATGAAGCAACCGGGCTTTCAAGCCCGGTCATTCTTGAATTGCAAAAACAACTGGCGCAACTCATTGGAGAAAAAGCATCCTATGAGCAGCAACTCAAAGGAGCGGGATATTCAACAAAAGATGATACAAAACTGAAAAGTATGGAACAGAGGCTGAAGGGTTTGCAGGAAAAAATCAGTGAAGAAATAAGGAAGATGGTTTCGAGCGGCTCTGTGGGCTTTAATCCTTTGAATGTTTCAGAATCCCTGTTGGAGAGTATCCTGCAAATCGAAACCGAGAACACGTCATTAAAAGCCAAGACAGCAGGCTTCGAAAAAATTGTACAACAATACAACAGGGAAATGAATACGTTGCCCGAAAAGAGCCTCAAGCTTGCTCAGCTTAAACGAGAGGCTGAAGTGAACAACAACATTTTTATGATGCTCCGTGAAAAATACGAAGAAAACAGGATAGCCGAAGCGGGACAAATCGGCTCGGTGCGTATTATTGATTATGCGAAACCTCCCAAAGATCCTATTAAACCGAAAAAAAAGATGAATCTGATCCTTGGCATCATGGTCGGTCTGGGTCTGGGAGTGGGCATCACCTTTGTCCGGGAATATCTGGATACTTCGATAAAAACGATTGAGGATCTTGAAAGAGACGGATTTTCAGTGATAGGAGCGATTCCGTTTATTTCATCGCAAAAAGTGAGCAGACATGTTCATGGTGAAGAAGCTGAAGCCATGCAAATCGAATCACGGCTGGTAACCCATTTTGCCCCCAAAGCGCCTATTTCAGAAGCCTATCGGAGTTTACGAACGAGTATTCAATACGCAAAGGCCGATCAGCAGATTAAAACTATTCTTGTAACCAGCTCGGGGCCTGGTGAAGGGAAATCCACTTCTGTGGCCAATCTTGCCATTACTTTCGCTCAAATGGGAGCAAATACATTACTGGTGGATACAGATCTCAGAAGGCCTGTCCTGCACGGTATATTTGATATGTCTAGAGTGGAAGGATTGACCAATATTCTGGTAAGCCGGGCCGCTCTGGAAGAGACAATCAAACAGACAAAAATCGAAAATCTAAAAATTATTACAAGCGGTACGTTACCCCCGAATCCATCGGAGCTTCTGGCATCAAAAGCCATGGATCGATTCATTGAAGAGGTGAGCGCAACTTATGATATTGTACTGTTTGACAGCCCTCCGGTCATTGCGGTTACGGATGCCATGGTTTTGGCTCCAAAACTGGACGGACTCGTTCTGGTTGTTAAATCGGGAGAAACAGGAAAAGATGCCCTTTCACGGAGCAATGTCTTGCTGAACAGTGTCAAAGCGAATTTATTTGGCATCATTCTCAATGGGGTCAACGTGGATCATACTTATTATTATCGATATTATTACTACTATGGCGATGGAAAAGATAAAAAGAAAGCCAGGAAAAAAACAAAGAAAAACAAGGTCTTTGCTTGATTAAACAGGATAGAATGGAATGAATTCGATAGATAAATATCAGATCGGTTTGATTGGTTGCGGACGTATTGCCAAAGTACATGCGGAAGCGATTCAAAAAATAGACAAATTTTCGCTAATTGCCGTATGTGATATTGTTAAAGAGAAAGCAAACGGATTTTCGGAATTGTATGGTGCCACTGCGTATTTTGACTATAAAGATCTCCTTAATAACGCTGAACAAAAATTGATAGTCATTGCCACACCTAATGGGACACACTATGAAATAGCCAAGCAATGTTTGGAAAAAGGGTTTCACGTGCTTTTGGAAAAACCAGTGACTATTACCAATTTTGATGCGGAAGATCTTATTCTTACTGCAAAGCGAAAAGGATTACATTTTTTTGCAGTAAAGCAGGTTCGGTATAACCCTTCAATACAAATTTTAAAAGCTGCAATAGAAAATGGAAAACTCGGAAAGATATTTAGTACGAGTCTTGTGGTTCGATGGACGCGCCCCCAGATTTATTTTGATCAATCCGACTGGCGTGGTACAAAGAAATTAGATGGGGGCAGCCTTCTCAATCAGGGAATTCATTATGTGGACATCATGCAATGGCTGATTGGGGATGTCTCGTCTGTTTTCGGGAAAATGGATTGTTGTTGTCACAAGATAGAAATTGAGGATATGGTTTTTGGCCTGGTTCAATTTGAATCGGGCACCTTGGGATCGATTGAATTTACAATCAATACTTTCCCGAAAAATTTGGAATGTTCCCTGACGATATTAGGGGAAAAAGGAAGTGTAAAGCTCAGCGGTTCTGCCATGAATGAGATTGAGATTTGGGAAGTGCAGGATTATCCGAAACCTGTTATTCCAGAGGGATTTCACCCTTATGTCTATGAAGGCGGACTTTATCAGGGATCCTGTCCCAATCATATTTTTGTTTATCAGGATATTCTCAAGGTATTTCAAGAGCAAAAAACACCCTTTGTAGATGGAGAGGAAGCGCTCCGTTCCCTGAAAATTGTAAATGGCCTCTATGAATCCTCTCGAATTGGAAAAGAAGTTCGAATTAATTGATTTTTAAAACATGTACTTTTCAGATGTATGTTTTCTGATTATATAAGGTACGAACAATGATTGTCCCTCTAATACAATCGTTGAGACCCAAGCAATGGACTAAGAATGTCCTCCTTTTTGCCGGGCTCATTTTTTCGGTTCGTTTATTTCAAATAGAATTTCTATTCAAGGCGGTAGCAGGTTTTGTTCTGTTTTGCATTCTGAGCAGTGCTGAATATTTGGTTAACGACCTGATGGATCTGGAAAAGGACAGGGCTCATCCACTGAAATCCAAACGTCCACTGGCATCGGGGAAAGTCCCGATTCCATTGGCGATAATCACAGCGCTGATACTTTTTTGCGGTGGTTTGTACGCTTCGTTTCTTTTGGAACCCAATTTCGGATGGATCGCACTTTTTTATTCAATCATGATACTTGCGTATTCGCTTTTCTTAAAGCATGTGGTTATCCTCGATGTCATTATTCTTGCCCTGGGTTTTGTTATGAGGGCGATCGCAGGAGCTGTCGTTATTCGTGTATCTATTTCTTCCTGGCTTCTGTTGTGCGCTGTTTTTCTCGCGTTGTTTTTGGCACTCAATAAAAGACGCCATGAGCTGGTATTGCTGGGTGAGGATGCAATGACCCATCGAAAAATATTGAGTGAATATACACCTTATCTTTTGGATCAAATGGTTGCTGTGGTGACTGCTTCCACCGTTATGGCATATGCTTTGTATACAACTGCTTCCGAGACTGTGGAAAAGTTCGGCACGAGAAATTTAATTTTTACACTTCCGTTTGTTATTTATGGAATATTTCGATATCTTTATCTTGTGCACCAAAAAAATTTGGGAGGAAGCCCCGAATTGATTATACTGAAAGATCGTCCGATGCAATTGAATATTCTTTTGTATATTCTCGTAGTTGGTTTCATTCTCTATTCTAGATAAAAATAAGGGTGATAAAATGTCGCGTACTGTGATAATATTAATTATGGCGATTGTTCTTAATGCATTGGCCAATATATTAATCAAAGTCGGTATGCTGAAGGCTGGAAAACTAGAAAGCATACCGGTTTTAATTAAATATGCGCTTGGTCAGCCGTTTCTCTATACAGGAGTGCTTTCTTTTGGTCTGGCATTAGTTGCTTACAGTATCGTTTTATCAAAACTGAATTTAAGCGTGGCCTATCCGATCATGGTTAGTATGGGATTGATCATCGTTGTTTTAGTGTCATTTTTTGCCTTGAAAGAAACAATCACTGTTATGCAAATAGCTGGTTTTATATTTATTGTGGCCGGCGTCTGGATGGTGGCACGCTGATTCTTGACAGAATTGAAATTTATAAAAATTTGATATAAATATTCAAAACCATCCCGAATTCTCGGAATGGTTTTTTTAATGCGGCAACGAACCGGAAAGCGAATGAAGGAATGTTTTATTTTCCAGAATGACCGTATCTCCTACCCAGTTTTTGTCGTCCCGACGCGGATAGTCAGTTGTATAATGAAGACCACGGCTCTCTTTTCGAAAGAGAGCTGAGCGAATAATGAGGGAGGCGACGCAAGCCAGGTTGCGGAGTTCAAGAAGTTCGTGTGTTACACGGGTGCGTTTATAAAATGTTTCGATTTCTTCTTGTATCAGTTCGATTCTCCTGCCTGCCCGCTGAAGACGTTCCGTAGACCGTACGATTCCAACATAGTCCCACATCAGTCTTTGTGTCTCTCTCTGATCGTGTGAAATAAGAACCCACTCTTCATGATCGAAAGTACCCTCGTCGTCCCAGGGAGGAATTTTTGGAAGAGAGATCTTTTGTTCCTTGATATATCTTGAAGCGTGAAAATAGACCTGCCTTGAAAATACCAATGCTTCCAGCAGAGAGTTTGACGCGAGCCTGTTTGCACCGTGGACTCCCGTGCAGGCTGTTTCTCCCGCCACATAAAGCCCTTCAATGGAGCTTCTTCCATTCAGGTCGGTCAGAATACCTCCGCACATATAATGTGCCGCCGGGACCACAGGGATCGGTTCTTTCGTCATGTCAATTTTTAAAGAGAGTAATTTTGTATTGATTTGCGGGAATCGGTCCCGGAGTTGTTTGGCATTCAGGTGCTCAGTATGAAGATAAACACAGTCATGTCCGCTTCTTTTCATTTCGGTATCGATCGCACGTGCGACCACATCTCTTGGAGCCAGATCCGCCTGCGGGTGGTATTTTTCCATAAATAGATTTCCGTTCTTCGTTCGCAGGACAGCCCCAAAACCTCGAACTGCTTCTGAAATGAGAAATGATTCTCCTTCGGGATGATACAGGGAAGTTGGATGGAACTGCATAAATTCCAAATTGGAAATGGCTGCCCCTGCACGGAAGGCAATTGCAATGCCGTCACCGGTTGCTATGGACGGATTGGTTGTATGCAGGTACACTCTTCCTACTCCTCCGGTAGCCAGAAGTGTCGCTTTGGCCAGATAAATTTTGACTTCTCCTGAATTTTCATCCAATGCATAAACACCCCAGCAATGAATAGAATCTTTTTGACCATCTTCCTTTTCTAACAGATGATGTTCTGTAATCAATTCAATGGCCGTATGATTTTCGAAAAACAGGATGTTTTGATTGTCCCGGACTTTCTCCAACAGGGCCTGTTCAATCGCCATACCGGTTTGGTCTTTTACATGAACGATTCGATTTCGTGAATGTCCACCTTCCCTGCCCAGATCGAAATGAGAGTCCCCGACATTCTGGTAGGTGAAGGTTACGCCCCATTGTTCCAATTCTTTGATACTCTCCGGTCCTTCCCGAACGATGAGTTCGATTGCTTTAAGATGGCCGAGATTGACACCGGCTTTTACTGTATCCTGAATGTGCAGATTGAAAGAATCATCCGAAGCAAATACAGAAGCGATTCCTCCCTGAGCCAGATTGGTGTTGGTATCCGCGCGTTCTTTTTTTGTCAGTATAATCACTGTACCAATTTTCGCGGCCCGCAAAGCAAAAGAGAGACCGGCGATTCCGCTGCCGATGACTAAAAAATCCGAGGTTTGTGTCAAAATGCTTTTTCCTTATCTTGAAATGGGCAAATCGTACTTTTTCGCCTTACGATAGATGGTTGCCCTCCCGATACCCAGTTTTTTGGCTGCCTTGGAAATATTTCCCTCGAATTCCAGCAGTGTTTTTCGAAGAATTTCAATTTCATGCTTTTCTTTCCATTTTGGCAAGGTTTCTTCTATATCGATTGTTTCCTTTTCTCCCATTGCTATAACGTGAGGAGGCAAGTCGTCTATAACAATGGTATTTGTGTTGGTGATCACGACCGCCCGTTCGATTGTGTTCTCGAGTTCACGGATGTTTCCGGGCCAGTTATAATTGAGTAGAATTTTTAACGCTTCCGGTTGTATCCCCTGTACTGTTTTTTTCTCTCTCTTGTTATAACGTTTAATGAAATGTGCTATTAACAGGGGAATATCCTCTTTTTTTTCTCTTAACGGAGGCAGTTTGATGGGATAGACACTGATGCGGTAGAACAGATCTTTCCTGAAATTGCCTTTCCGGACTTCCTCTTCAAGATTTTTGTTTGTAGCTGATATCAAACGAATATTGACTTTGATCAGTTCGTTCCCTCCGACGCGCTCGAATTCTCTTTCCTGCAAAACACGAAGAATTTTTGCTTGAGTGGACTGGCTCATTTCACCGATTTCATCAAGGAATACCGTTCCTCCGTTTGCCAGTTCGAATTTGCCGATTCTTTTTGCTGCGGCTCCCGTGAATGCGCCTTTTTCGTGTCCAAAGAGCTCACTTTCCAGGAGAGATTCGGGCAGGGCAGTGCAATTTACGGCGACAAAAGGTTTTGTCCGTCTCATTTTACAATTTTCGTGAATGGCCCGTGCGAAGAGTTCTTTTCCTGTGCCGCTTTCTCCCTGAATGAGGACGGTGACTTCGCTGTCTACTATTTTCTGCACTGCATAAAAAATGTTTTGCATGATTTTACTCTGACCGATAATATTGTTAATCTGGTATCGGTCCTTGAGCTCAGAACGGAGACTTTTAACTTCACTCTCCAGGTCACTGGCCTCCAGGGCGTTTTTTACCGTGACCCTCAGTCTTTCAGCGGGGAATGGTTTTGCAAGAAAATCATGGGATCCGAGCTTCATGGAAGATACTGCCCGATCGATGGTGCCGTGAGCTGTCATGATAATGACCGGAAGATCATGAAATTGCCGCCGGATACGCTTCAGGGTTTCGATACCGTCAATGCCGGGCATTTGCAAGTCGAGTAAAACCAAATGGACGATTTCATTTTCGAGTTTATGAAGACAGGCCTCGCCATTTGTGGCCTGAATCACTTTATATCGGCCGGTTTTGGTCAGGATGTCTTCGATGAGCCGCCGTGTGTTTTTATCGTCATCAACGACCATGATGTATTTATCGCTCATTTTTAATTCCTTCCCGGAATGCTGTGACCGGTTGCAACAGAGTATGAAGCGCTTTCCCTTTTCCCTGAATTTCCATTTTGATCTTGAGAATGTAGACCGGTATATTGTTGGCGAAGGATTCGGGAATTCGCGTCCGGTCTTTTTCTGTGGTTACCAGAGCAACAGCACCCTTCGATTGCGCAAGATCCGACATTTTTTGAAGTTCGTGGACCGCATACCAGTGGTGGTCCCGATATTGAAAAAAGTCGATGATCTCAACATCCATAGACATTAACGTCCGTTTGAATGAGTCGGGGTTCCCGATACCGCAAAAAGCGGCCACGCATTTTTTCTCGAGAAAACAAATCGGCCGGATTGTTCCCTGATTGAAATTGATCCAATGTTCCGGTTTGTGTTTTGCGAACCATATCGGAGCTTTGCACAGGGTATCGATTTGAATGAGTAGATTTTCAAGGTTGTCCGTCTCGTCCGTTCGGGACAGTACAACCGCATCGGCTCTTTTGAGATTTTGAATAGGTTCTCTCAGCGGGCCGGCAGGAAGAACGCCTCCATTCCCCCAGGGGTTGGTCGCATCGATGACGACAATATCGACGTCTCTCTTCATTTTTCTGTGCTGAAAACCGTCATCCAGAATGAGACGATCGCACCCGAATTCTTCGATGGCCATCATGCCTGCCTTTACCCGATCACGGCTGACAATGATCCGGACCTCCGGTAAATGTTCTGCGAGAAGGGCCGGTTCGTCCCCGGCATGAATGGCATTTTCCCGAAGCCCATTGCTGTCCGATATAACCGTTATTTCGTTCTTATTTTTTTTTCGACGATACCCGCGGCTCAATACGGCCACACTAAATCCTTTTTCATGCAGGAAAGAAGCGAGACTTTCAACAAGAGGGGTTTTCCCTGTGCCTCCGACTGTTATATTTCCCACACTAATGACTTTGGCAGACATTTGTTTCGAAGTTAGCCACTGTTTTTTGTAGAAAAAATTTCGGATCTGAATAACCATCGCATAAAGCTGTGAGAGGGGCCACACTAATATCTTCCAGGATGTTTTATCTAAAAGTTTCATCATTTTTCTGAAGTGGTTTTTTCGAGAAATTCCAGAACTACATCTGCTGCACGATTGTTCGCTCCTTTTTCTCCCAATTTTTGAGAAACTTCGGAAAGCTGTTTTATCATGGCTACTCTTCGTTTGTTGTTTGTCAATAAATCGAACATCTCTTTTTCGATTTTTCCTGGAGTTGCCTGGTTTTGAATCAACTCGGGAACTATGGTTTTCCCAGCGACGATGTTTACAATGGCGATATTTTTTATCTTGATCAGTATTCTGCCGATGAAATAGGAGATAGGTGTCATTTTATACAGTACCACCATCGGTGTGCCAAGCAATGCCGTTTGGAGTGTGGCCGTACCGGACGCCACCATCACTGCATCGGAGTACGCCATCACTTCAGGAGTGTGATCCCGAATGAGAAGAATGCCATCCGTATGATTCAGAATTTTTGCATAAACAGAATCCGGGAGAGAGGGTGCGAGACCCACTACGGCTTGGAGCTCCGGAATTTTCTTTTTCATTTTTTGAAAGGATTGGATCATCAATCGGAAGAGTTTTTGAACTTCCTGAGTTCGTGAACCGGGAAGGAGGCCGACAACGGGCTTCTCGATGTCGAGATCGAATTTGTTGAAAAAATCTGTTTTGGGCAGAATTTTGTTCATACTGTCTTTAAGGGGATGTCCGACGAAACGGACATCCATGTTGTGCTGCCGGTAAAATTCGGCTTCGAACGGAAAGATCACGATTATCCGGTCGATGTACTTTGCCATTTTCTTAACCCGGTTTCTGCCCCAGGCCCAGACTTGAGGGCTGATGAAGTATAAAATTGGGAATCCCAGTTTTTTGGCTTTTTCCGCAAAGCGGAGATTAAATCCCGGATAATCGATAAGTATAACAAGATCCGGCTTCTGTGTTTTAGTACGGGCAATCATGTGACTGAAAACTTTTTGAATAAACGGAAGGTGTTTGATTACTTCGAAGAATCCGAGAAAGGAAAGATCGCGGGTGTGATATATTAACTCAACACCCTCCCTGGCCATATTGTCCCCGCCGATCCCGAAAATATTGAGATTCGGGTTTTTCATTTTTAACGCTTTGACAAGACCGGCTCCGTGCATATCGCCGGAAGCTTCTCCGGCAATCATCAAAATAGATCGGTTTTTTTTTAATGTTTTCATTGAATAAACCAAATGAATAATATAACGGTAGAAGGGGCTGTTTTATTTTTGATTTTTAAGGCTCTCCAATATTTTTATGGCAATTTCTAGCGCGGATCTGCCTTCGGCTCCCGTGACAGCTTCAACATCTTTACCCTGAATTTTTTGAATGAACAATTCCAGTTCGAGTTTGAGACTGTTGATTTTTCCGGTTTTTGGTTTATCGTAAATTACATGTTTTTTATTTTCTCCGATTCCAATTTCTCCCAGCGAGCGGCTTCCTTTTTGAGGATTTTTTTCCAGTGAGTAGATTTCAGATTTATTCTCTAGGAAATCAATTGAGATATAGGCGTTTTTCTGAAAAAGGCGCATTTTTCTCATTTTTTTCTGGGAAATACGGCTTGCTGTTAAATTGGCGACGCATCCGTTTTTGAAATGAATTCTTGCATTTGCAATATCAATGGAATCTGAAACAACGGCCACGCCGCTTGCATCGATTTTTGAAACAGGATGGCTTACCAGATGTAAAATAATATCGATATCATGGATCATCAGGTCCAGAATGACTGCGACTTCCGTTCCTCTTGGATTAAAAGGTGCGAGACGATGGGATTCAATGAATTGCGGCTGGAGATCCATTTTTTGAATGGCGAGCATTGCCGGATTAAAACGTTCGATGTGTCCGACGTGGAGAATGGCTCTGTTTTCTTCGGCCATCTGGATCAATTTGTCGGCTTCATCAATCGTACTCGTGATCGGTTTTTCGATGAGACAGTGGATTCCGTGTTCGAGCACCTGTTTTCCAACGGAAAAGTGTTGATCCGTTGGAACTGCAATGCTGACCGCATCGACCGATCGGAGTAGATCATCCAGACTCTCAAAAGAGCTGCATTTGCATTCTCCTGCAATCTGTCTGGATCGTTCCTGATCCTTATCGTATACACCAATGAGATTCGCTTCCCGAATCATATTATAATTTATTGCATGATACCGGCCCAGATGCCCAGTACCAATAATTCCGACATTTACTTTTTCCACAATTGGCTCCTGTAAAAGGTGTCCGTTTTGATACGTTTTAATGTAATACATCTGATTTGTATAATCAATCGCTTTTTAAAATTGCTATTTTCGTCATTTTGAATTTTTTATATTGACATATTACAATAAAAATGATATTTTTACATATCAGGATATAATTTATCATTATTTGTTTTTTTGAAAGAGAGCGATTCCAATGCGAGAAGATTTTCCGAGAATCAGCCGGTTGCCCCCATATGTTTTCAATGTGGTCGATGCATTGAAAAAGGAAGCGCGTGCCAACGGAGACGATATCATCGATTTCGGCATGGGCAATCCGGATCAGTCCACGCCTCAACATATCGTGGATAAATTGATCGAAGTGGTTCAGAAAAAGGGAACGCATCGTTATTCGCAATCTCGAGGGATTCCCCGT
This sequence comes from uncultured bacterium, assembly GCA_964617625.1. Lineage (GTDB taxonomy): Bacteria > Zhuqueibacterota > QNDG01 > QNDG01 > DSAB01 > CAZTZL01. The sequence continues at coordinate 45,332 of CAZTZL010000002.1, read as the reverse complement.
TTAAGGAAAGCCATTTGCGATTGGTACGCAAACCGATATCAAGTGGAGCTCGATCCTGAAAAACAAGCTATTGTCACTATCGGTGCGAAGGAAGGATTATCTCATCTCGCTCTGGCATTGTGCGATACGGGAGATGCGGTCATGGTTCCAAATCCGACCTATCCCATACATACGTATGCGTTTGTCATTGCGGGTGCAGACATCAGGCATGTGCCATTAACAGAGGACAGCGACTTTTTTGAGAATCTTGAAAAATCAATCCGGCATTCGTGGCCCAAACCCAAAGTCTTGATTCTCAATTTCCCGGCCAATCCGACGACCCAGTGTGTCGATCTGGAATTTTTTAAAAAGATCATTGCTTTCGCAAAGGAACACCGGCTTTGGATCATTCATGATCTGGCTTATGCCGATCTTGTATTTGACGGTTACAAGGCTCCTTCCATACTGCAGGTGGAAGGGGCGAAGGATTGCGCCGTCGAATTTTTTACTGTTTCGAAAAGTTATAACATGCCCGGGTGGCGTATCGGTTTTTGCTGCGGCAACGAGAAACTTGTCGGCATGCTGACACGTATTAAATCGTATCTTGATTATGGCATTTTTACACCTGTTCAGGTTGCGGCCATTGTTGCCCTCGAGGGACCCCAGGATTGTGTGAGTGAAATTTGTGAGCTATATCGTCTGCGCCGGGATGCCCTTTGCGAAGGAATGAATGAGATCGGATGGCATGTGACGCCTCCAAAAGCCACAATGTTTGTCTGGGCAAAAATACCGGAGCCGTTTTTAAAGAAAGGTTCGTTGGAGTTTTCCAAGTTGCTGGTTCGCGAGGCCAAAGTGGCCGTTTCTCCGGGAATCGGTTTTGGAGAATACGGTGATGCGTATGTCAGGTTTGCACTGATTGAAAATAAACAACGCACACGGCAGGCCATCCGCGGATTGAAACAGGTACTGGGTTAAATATAGGTTGTTCTCCATAACTGTTTCGGCTTTAATGATGCACATTTTTATTGACAGAATGTCTTCATCAGCAGAAGAATATGATCAAGTTTTTATAAAAATCAGAATTAATTGATTTAAATGTTGCATCAAATATAAAATATTATTATAATTTCTAAATTTGCAATACAATTTCTGTAGAGGGAGAGAATGTTTCGGCGACTTTTTATTATCCTGTCAATTCTTCTATTTTTATTTGCCTGCGATAAAGGTCTGACGCCTCCGGAAGGTGCTTCAAATCTGTCACGGTTTTCTATACCTCCACAAGGCGGTAATCCCGTCGGTTTTTGGATTCCGGATTCAGTGCATCCGGTCGAAGTAACCATTTTAGATGAACTGCCCGTAGACTCCATGCATCTTGAGACACGCCTGGATGGATTTTTTTCTTTGGCATATAATGAAGTTTGTTCTGTCCGAACTATTTTGAATTTTAAACCCAAGGTGTTTGTCGATACTTTGGCGCTTGAACTGCAAATCGCGGATACAGTTTCGGGAACCGGTCCCTATGATGTGATTGATGACCAGATTCTTCACGTGCCCTTGCAATCTACCTACTTTCAACTGGATACCCTCGGATTCACCGCCGAAGGGGATCGGCTTGATTTAATTACACTCCCGAATACGTTTAAGTACATTTTAGAAATCAGGCTCTGTTTTGTTTTTCATTTTATCCGTTCACAAGAGGCAGCTTTTAGTAAAAAAAGATTGAATGACAGTTCGAATCTATTATAAAAAGAAAGCAAGCCAATGAAAAACAGATTAATAAAAGATAGTCTTCTATATATTTTAATGTTTGTTCTTTTTAATGACGGGGCAATCCGGGCAGAGGAATTTAAAGGAAAAATCGTCGGACAGGTTTTGGAATCCGGTACGGACAGGCCGATCTTTGGCGCCAACGTGCTTTTGTCGGGAACCATGTTCGGTGCTGCATCAGACGAATCCGGAGAGTATATCATCTCAGGAATCTTACCCGGTAAGTATACGATTTCCGTCTCGGCGATGGGTTATAAGAAAACGACCAAAACAATTCAAATCAACTCTGATGAGTCAATACGTTATAATTTTTCTCTTGATGAGACACCGGTTTTAATGGATGGTGTGGCCATCACTGCCAGCCGATATCAGCAATCAGTGGAAGAACTTCCCATAAGCTTGAGTCTGGTGCCTTCAAAGGAACTTAGTGAAAGAAATATTACTTCAGTGGATCAGGCGCTTCAGTATGTTCCGGGCGTCAATACGACCGGTGGAGGACAGGTTAACATCCGCGGATCGAGCGGATTCAATTGGGGTGTAGGAAGCCGGGTGCTGGTGCTGTTGAACGGGAATCCGTTTATGGCGGGGGACTTGTGGAATGTCAACTGGTATGCAATTCCCACTTCGAATATCAAACAGATCGAGGTGATGAAAGGCTCTGGTTCGGCGCTCTACGGTTCCAGTGCCATGGGAGGGGTAATCAATATTATTACGGAAGATCCCGAAAAGGGGAATCATATTCAGGTCCGCAGTTTTACCGGATTTTATGATAAACTTTCCCATGAAGTTTGGCAGTGGACGGATGAACAGAATCATTTTGAAGGAACAACAATCGATCTTTCTACGTACGTGGGCCCGGTTTCGGTTTTGCTTTCATCGAATTATCAGAATACAACAGGGTACAAAGAAAATGACGATCATCAAATTTTCAATTTTATGGCTACTTTGGGGTGTAATCTGAATCCGCGTCTTCGGTTTGATATCATGACCGGTTATGGAAACAATAAAGGCGGATTTTTTATTTATTGGAAAGACCTCCGGCATTCGTTTTTCAACGGATCAGATCCGCACGGATACCAGACCCGATCCCAGTATAAAAACACATATGTTTTTCCTTCTCTTTCGTATATCATAAACGAAAGAATAATGTTTTTACTCAAGGGAAGAATGAACCGGACGTATTCCGAGGATCATTTGAGGAATTCCGTTAATAATGTTGAACTTCCGGAAGCGTTTCGGTCCTCGACGGCGAATACGCATGGCATTGAAACGCAGCTAAACTGGCAGGTTCATCGTCAGGGAATTCTGGTCATGGGGTGTGATTTGCAGAAGGATGAGGTGAATGCGATTCAGTTTGATAGCTGTGAAGTAGTAAAGGCGGCTTATTATGTACAGTTTGAGCAACGATTCCGGGACCGGTTGAAGTTGACAGCGGGAGCAAGATATGACTGGGAGGATGCGGAGCGGATCGGTAAAAGCGGTGACCTGTCTAAAAAATTGGGATTGAATTACACACTCACTCCATTAACAAATCTTCGGTTTTCTTATGGAGAAGGATTCCGGATGCCGACAATTGGTGAGCGTTTTGTTTCCACGTTCACCGGTGGATTGCGTATCGCGCCCAATTATGAGCTTAAACCGGAAAGAAGTGTGTCTGTCGAAATGGGAGTTCATCAGAATTTGTCGAATTCGATGAGCATGGACTTGGCCCTTTTTTACAATCGATATAACAATTTGATCGAACCCCAGCTGGATGCAAGTGATTCCCGCGAAATTGTGGTTCGTTTTCAAAATGTTGAACGTGCGTGCGTTCAGGGCATCGATTTATCCTTTCGAACCGACTGGTTTTCGAAATTAGCATCCAGCAGGATCGGATATACCTTTGCAGATTCAAAGGATCTTTCCGATGGAGACAGTTATGGGGAACCTTTAAAATACCGTTCCAAACACACACTCTATATCACGAACGAAATCGTCTATTCACATTTTTCCATGGGAATTGATTTTCGGTATTTGAGTCAAATTGAACGCGTCGATGATTATCACAAGGTCTATATCAAAGACATTGATCAGGTCGTTCCCACGTATGTTGTCGCTCTACGTTTTGGATATTCGAAGAAACGGATCTCTCTCAATATAATCATCGATAATCTTCTTCAATACAATTATTTGGTATCGCCTGCCAATATGGGTGCTCCCAGAACAGGTATTCTTCAACTTAGTCTGAATTATTAATCATAATTCATCGTTAGTAATATCCCGAAAAAAAGGTTTTTTGGGTTTATTGAGTTTGTCCCTGCAGGGTTTTTTATTCCATGAAAGATGAAAGCCTTAATACCTGAGCTTCTCCGTAAAATTCTCTTCCGGCAGACATTGCCGAACCCTAAAAAAGGGTTGAAAAGCTTGTGAATTCTTATTAGCTTAGATGTGAATTTTGGTTATATTCTCTTTGAAACAGGAGTTATCATTGTATCGCATATTTATAGAAACCCGTTTTTCTTCGGCGCATTCGATTCAGCGCTACGATGGGCCATGCGGAAAACTTCACGGTCATACATGGAAAGTACGGGTCGAGGTAACATCTCAAAAAACCAACGAACTTGGATTGAGCATCGATTTTAAAGATTTGAAACGGATCAGTGATTCAGTCGTAGGGCGTCTCGACCATCAACATATCAATGAGATAGATCCCTTCCAAAAAGAGAATCCCACGGCAGAGAATATTGCCAGATACCTCTTTCGGGAGATCATGAAAAAGTTATCTGAGGATGTTCGATTATACGCGGTTACGGTCTGGGAATCGGAATCAACAGGCGTGACCTATTCCGAAAATTCGTATGCTGAAAATCAATGAAATATTTTATTCGATTCAGGGAGAATCTTCCTTTGCCGGATATCCGTGCGTCTTCATCCGGCTTGCGGGGTGCAATCTCAGATGTTCCTACTGCGATACCCGCTACGCTTATGATGAGGGTGATGAGATATCGATTGATTCCATAATGCATACGGTAAAAGAATACAACTGCAGACGGATTGAAATTACCGGCGGAGAACCCCTGTTGCAGGAAGAAACTGTAAATCTGGCCCGGAAACTGTTAAACAATCAGTATCAGGTTTTGATTGAAACCAATGGCTCGAAGAATATCAATGTCCTTCCGGACGGCGTGATCCGAATCATGGATGTAAAATGCACCGGAAGCGGCGAAAATGATAAAATGGATTGGGAGAATTTGAACCGGCTGAATTCCCGGGACGAAGTGAAGTTTGTTCTTGCTTCCAGAAAAGATTATGACGAGGCAAAACAGGTGATCCAAAAATATAATCTCATCGGACGGTCGAAGGTGCTTTTATCCCCGGTGGAAGGGATGCTTCCCATTGCCAATCTGGCCGGCTGGATATTAAATGACAGTCTGGAAGTCCGGCTTCAGCCACAATTGCACAAGATTGTCTGGCCGGAAGAAACGAAGGGCAGATAGATGAAGAGAGCAGTATGTCTGCTCAGCGGAGGACTGGATTCGGCCACGACTTTGGCGATTGCGAAGTCCGATCAATTTGATTGTTACGCCCTCAGTTTCCGATACGGACAGCGTCACCGCCGAGAGATCGAGGCGGCAAAGAAAATTTGCGCATCGATCGGCGTGGCCAGACATCTGATCATGGAAATTGATTTTTCTTCTATCGGGGGATCGGCCCTGACTGACGATATTCCCGTTCCGAAAGGAAGAACCGAATCGATGATGAAGGCCTCCATTCCGGTGACCTATGTCCCGGCACGGAACACCGTGTTTCTTTCTTTCGCTTTGGCCTGGGCCGAAACACTTGATGCCCAGGATATCTTTATCGGCGTCAATGCGCTGGACTACTCAGGCTATCCGGATTGCCGTCCTGAATACATACAGGCCTTCGAGAAGATGGCCAATCTTGCCACGAAAAAAGGTGTGGAAGGGAATGTGTTCAGGATTCATACACCGCTTATTGAAATGACCAAGGGGCAGATTATCCGTAAGGGGATCGAATTATGCGTCGATTTCAGTTTAACCCACAGCTGCTACGATCCTTCACCCGACGGTTTGGCCTGCGGGATGTGCGACAGCTGTTTGATCCGTAAAAAGGGATTTGAAGAAGCGGGCATTTCCGATCCCGTGAAAACTATCATTTAACGAGGATGTACCATGAGCGAGCCTTTGAAGCGCGGACAGAAAGAGATTCTTGAATCAAAACTCACCGTTGTTGAAAACAAATATACGGATCGGGATTATGAAGTGGCTGTCACGCTTCCTGAATTTACCTGTCTCTGTCCGATTTCGGGCTATCCCGATTTTGCCGAAATTCGTATCAAATATATTCCGGATAAACACATTATCGAATTAAAATCCCTGAAATTGTATATCAATAAATTCCGTGATCAGTTCATCTTTCACGAGGAAGCGGTGAACCGGATTCTTGATGATCTGGTGAAGGTCTGCCAGCCCCGATGGATGGAAGTGATGGGAGATTTCAATCCCCGCGGGAATGTGAAAACGGTTGTTCGGACAGAACATAGAAAAGAATCCTGATACAAAATCCTGATGGGAACGCATCCGGAAGCATAAAAAATTTTAACCTTCATATGCCGCATATTCCATTTAAACTATTTCAAAAAGTGCTGACGTCATATCGATATCGTGTGACTGTGAAACGACTGTGTAATATTATCGCGGTATTTTTCTCAATGGTTATCTCGCGGATTTTTCGCCGTCCTGTGGTGTGGGGAGGCCCTCTGCTTCTCATGGTGGAACCGACCAATCTATGCAATCTCAAATGCCCGATGTGTCCTTCTGGTGCAGGGACCATGCAACGATCCAAAGGGAAGATGGATATTCGGCAATTCAGAAAAATCATCGATGAGATTGGCGATACCCTGATTCTTGTCCAGTTCTGGAATCAGGGGGAACCCTTCATTCATACCGGTTTGTGTGAGATGGTTGCCTATGCGAAATCAAAAGGTATCCCAGCGATGACCAGCACGAACGGTCACTTTTTTGAAATGCCGGAACAAATCGAATCCATCGTGCATTCGGGGATCGACGAGATCATCATCTCTTTCGATGGCATCGATCAAAAAACATATGAGCAGTACCGTGTCGGAGGCTATTTCGAAAAAGTCATGGACGGCATCAAAAAGCTGGTCCAATATAAACAGGACCACAAACTAAAACGTCCCCTGATCAACTTGCAGTTTCTTGTCATGAAACACAATGAAGATCAAATGCAGCAGATCGAATCCATCGGCAGGCGACTTGGTGTCGATCTGGTGACGCTAAAGAGCGCTCAGGTTTATTCGGATAATCAGGGCCGTGAATTTCTTCCTGATGACGAACGGTTTAGGCGGTATACCTCTGACGGAAAAACCTATATAATCAAGAGCCGTTTTCCGAACTGGTGCCAGTTCCTGTGGACCGGCACGGTTGTGAATTGGGATGGATCGGTCACTCCCTGCTGTTTCGACAAGGATGGAGAGTACACAGTTGGGAATGCTTTTCAGGAAGGAACGTCTTTCAGAAAAATATGGAAAGGGGAAAAGCTCCAATCGTTTCGAAGGAAAATACTTGCCGATCGTTCAAACATTTCCATTTGTATGAACTGTTTTGAAGGGATGCGGCAGCCATATGTTTATTATAAAGTGTTATAGAATCTTTCCAATTTAAAAATATTTGTGATGACCGGTTATAAATGCTTCGGAACACTTTTTTTTATCATTCTATTTTCTTCCGTGATTTATTCACAGGAAAAACAGGCGCAGGAAAGTTTAGTTCAAAAAATCGGGAAAGGATTTTTTAAAGGGATTCTTCAATCCAACTACAGGGAAATACCGCTGGATGAAGTCATCACATTGTCCCGGTTATCCCTGCCGCGGCCGAAATGCCCTCAAACGCACCGGCACCCTGCTCTTTTATTCAGCAAAGAAACGGAAGGCTCCATCCGTTTGAGAAGCCGATATTCCCCTTATAAGGAGTGGAGAAAAAATATTATAAGTGCCGCAAATCGCATAAGCAGAGATCCGGCATCTGTTCTCATTACCGAGACGGATCGTAGTGCGATTGCCAAATTGAACGCGGCTGCCTATTTTTTAACTTCTGACCCTTTTTATTTGCAGGAGGCAATCCTTGCATTGCGCCATATCCGCGAACCGGATCCCGTTCATTCTCTTGAAGGGGGCAGAAAGGATATCGGCTGGGGCGACTGGATGCAGGCCGCGGACGCGCTAAGGCAGTACGCTGTGGCCTATGATCTTCTTTATGAGAATCTGTCTGCAGAAGAAAGAGAGAGGATAGAAAATTATCTGACGCAGCAGACCGAACAGATGGTTGCCCATTTGCACTGGGTTCCCAAAAACAACCACGCGGTTGCAATCGCTTCCGGGATCGCAACTGTGGCGCTGGTCATCCCGCATCCTTACTCTCAGCGCTGGCTTGATGCCGCCATGGATCAGTTTGAAAGCAGTCTTTCCAAGATCGAGCCAGACGGATCGTACCGCGAAGGGGTTTACTACGGCCGGTTTGTCGCATCGCGATTTTATCCTTTTGTGATTTGTCTCAACAATGCGACCGGGATCAATCTGCTTGATCACCCGCGGCTGAGGCGATTCAATCGCTGGCTCATCGATATGGAAAAACCGGATGGCACTGCTCCCGATTTTGACGATGCCTTTCCCGAAAATTATATTTATGCGCCACTTGCCGTCGGATTGCTGCCGGAAAGCGGAGAACTGAAATACCAGTTTGAAAGCCATCCGGACCGGTTCGACCCGAAAGATTCCAACTGGGTCGAAGCGTTCTGTGCATTTGATAACAGGGTATTATCGCTTCAGCCCGATTACGATTCAGCCATTTTTTATCCGGACGGCGGGATGGCCGTGTTCCGCGGAGAGAAAGAGATTTACGGGCTTTTTTTAGGGGAACCAGGACGCCCCCATCTTTCAGGACACGATCATGCAGAGCCGACGTCTTTCACACTCAATGCTTTTGGAAGGGACCTACTCATTGATGCGGGATACGGCCCGGGCGGCGTCGAGAATCCGGATCGCTCGTATTTCGTTTCGGGAGAAGCCCACAACATCCCCTTGGTGAATGGTCTCGGGCCCGATGAAAATCCGGTGTGGGGAGACAAACTTGGGGGAGAGATGAGAGATTACTTCAAAACAGAATGGATCTCAGGCGCAGCTGTTTCCGCATATTACCGGATGTCGCATATAGAGAGGACGCTCTGGTTTGTGGGACAGCGCTATTTTCTGGTGCTCGATCAATTCAGTTCCGAAACACTTCAGCGTTTTTCCGTTCCATGGCATTCTATGGGCACCCTGCGGTCTGTCGATAATAATCATGTCCGATGGGAAACAGGCAATGTTTCACTGGAAGCAGAGTTTCTTAATCCGGGAGATCGATCCCTGACCATTGTTCCAGAGACAGGTCTTCACACAAGAGATATCCAGAACGGACAGCATACCTCTGCGACTGTCCATCTTCCATTGGCACAGGAACAGCAGTTAGTCACATTGTTTCTTCTGCAGGAACAGGGAAGCGAAGAGTACACGCTTATTTCAGAGCCGGTTCTCTGCGATGAATTGGCCACAGGAAGGCGAATTGTTCCCTTTCATGCGGACTGGGAGGATATTCTGATTCTGGCCGAGAGTCCGTGGCAGAGCGGGCTGTTTGAAAGTGACGGCCGGGTTGGGTTGTACCGCAAATCGGCAGATGGGGCGATCCCTTTTTTCACAGTAGTAGAAGCAAGTTATGTCCGTATTGGAGGAGAGACGATTTTCGAATCGGACTGTCCGTTAAACGTCACATTAATCCTTGATGACCGGGGATGGGCCGGCTATCTCTGTCAATCGAATCAAAAAGAGTTACCTTCTTTCAAGAAAGAACAGGAGCCGGCCGCAATAGCATTTTATCCGCATACAGATCCCGGATGTGTGATGCTTGGAAAAAGAAGTGTGCCGTATTTTTGGAAGAATCAAAAGCTGATTCTGCAATTCGAAGGAGGAGGAATTTTGGAAATGGGTGAACAGTCCAACCGGGTGGAGACCGCAGAGCCTGTGCGTGAAAACCTGCCGATGCTTCAGCGGCTGGGCCAGCTTCCCGATCCATCCCTTGCGGTCAGGAACTTGAACAGTGCTGAAATCACACAGTTGAATAATGAAATTATTCAGGAATCCGGAAGAGCCGGCCTGCAATATTCAGACAGTCTGCTCGGAGGGTCCGGGAAAACCGCTGCTGTTTACGGAGTGGTATCAGGATTGCTCAATAGTTTCTATCAGCAGACCGGTGAAGCGCAGTTCACTATCCCCCAGAGGATGGATATTGAGCACTGTCTGTTCCAGAAAAATGTTTCCTATTTTGAAGAAGGATATATAAACAAATCGGGATTAAATGCACGCCGGCAGCAGATCGGTATCGATAAAACTTTTTGGATGAGTTATGAAAAATTGTTTGACAATCATCGGATGACAGAGATTTATTTGGATCGGGAGCCTTTCAGACTGGAAACGTACATAGAGGATTGGAAAAATGACCGTGCGTATTACATCGGCATCAATGGATTGGGCCAGAACGGTTGGTTCTCAGTTTCACATTCGGAACGAACGAAAAGTATGGGCAGGACAAGTGTGTTTTCTTTGGGCCACGATGATTGGTCGGGAAACATAATATTCGGAAACGAAAACGAGAACGGACACCATTTTTCACAAATCCAGGGGAAAAAGCAGACACAAAAATGGACTTCCATTGTGGATCTTCAGACACGCGAAGGGGAGGGACTCACGGAATTTCGGTTTCAAAACAGCTGGCAGTGTTCTCCCAATTTGCTGGCACAGGCCGATCTGGAAGAGAGACAGGATATCACCAAGGGATTTTGGCAGTCCCAAGTTTCATCTCTTTTCTGCTTTGATATAAACAGTGTGAACGGAACCATATGGGCCCGAAGAAACTGGGAGGGGGAAATTCTGGGAACCTGGTACAGTAGTTTTCGTCAGGGCAGGTGGCGGCTGGACAGCCGGGGCCAGTTCGGAAATCTTTTCAGCGGCGATTTCGGCGTTGCGCATCGTTCGGACCGGTTTTCATGGCAGACGCGCTTTTCCCGGGGCAAAGATAATATAATCGATCTGGTCTCGCATCCTGCAACAGACTGGATGACGACATTTCGAATTGAACAGTCCCTGACATCTTTTAATATTCGTGAAAAAGCTGTGGGGATCTATTACCGGAAGTCCCGTCAGATCGGTGGGGAGATCCGTTTTCTTGACGATGAGGGGAAACGAAAAATCGGTTTGACCGGAACCGCCGGATTTCCGCTCTGGGGAGAGGAAGCCGTCTATTTTTATACTACAGCACTTTTTAATAAGGATGGTCAATTGGATCATTTTGAAATTCTTGTAACCCAGACCGGCAGGGCAGTTACACCGGGACTTTTGATCGTTCATGATAACCGGGCTATGGTACGTTTTGAGGGGTATCTGATGTGGCAGTTTTGAAAAACGGTATGTTTCAATAATTGATTTATAAGACAAGGAGAAAAGTATCTCCTGTTTTAAAATGTCTTTTTAATTTTGGTTATACTTTTTTATCTTGTCCGGTATGATAACAACAGAACATCAGAAAAACCTCTATAAAAATTATTTTACCGGTATGTATTACCGACAGGATGGGTAGATGAGTCCGATTGGATACAATCCGCTGAAAAAGCGGTGCTATTTCTGTCAGAGCCGTGATTTGAAAAATCATTCCCGTGCGGTTTACTGGCAGACGCTGGATCTGCATTTTGTGAAGTGCCAGAAGTGCGGACTCGTTTTTGCCAATCCCATGCCTGATATGGAGGCTATTATTCTCGGGAACCAGGCATTGAGTTTATTTCATGGAAGCCGGGGTACAATTTCTCAATATCGGGGAGGGAAAATATTTTCACTCATGTTAAACCGTTTAAGGCCTTCCGGAGTTTTGCTGGATGTTGGATGTGCCGAAGGATTTTTTCTTTTAGGAATTGAAGAAAATTCCGGATGGAAAGCGGAGGGAGTCGAGATTGTACCTTCAGCGGTTCAATTTGCCAACAATCGATTGCATGTGAAGGTTTATGAAAGCACTCTGGACAATCTTGAAGGATTACGGGAGCAGTATGATTTTATTCGAATGAACAATGTGATCGAACATGTTCAGAATCCCGTTATCTTTTTAAAAAAAGCATATCATTTTTTAAAACCGGGCGGAATCGTTTATTGTTCCACTCCCAACGGTTTCCAGGACGGACAGCGTTTACGGGCCGCCAACGACCGCGGTATTATTATCAACTTATTGGAAAACCATTTTTTTTATTATTTGCCAAGTACCTTATGTAAGATGTTCAGATCGTGCGGTTTCAATGTGCTCAAAGCCTATTGTGAAGATGTCCGCCACACGTTATCCAATCTGGGCCTTTTACCCTGGTTTCGTTATCCCCAAAAAACGCAGTCTCTGAAAATGACGGATTTGATTCACGGAACAGATAGACCAATTCAGATTACAGATCAGGAAATTGCAAATTTGAAAGATCATCCCGGTCTGGAAACGTGGCGGCTAACCATGCAACGGATCCGGGACGAGTATTTCCGGTTGAAATTTCCTCCGTTTTTTCCGCTGGGACACCAGCAGCATATCTTGGCAAGAAAGATTTCGTCGTAAATGGATTTTTATAAAAGATGAAAAAAGGACGTGAATGGACTTAATCATCGTCACTGGCCTTCCGGGTTCGGGCAAGACTGAAATCGGGAACAGGATCGCTCTGGAATTCTCTTTCCCTATTGTTCACAAAGATGCAATCAAAGAGCTGCTTTTTGACCGGCTGGGCTGGAAAGATCGGTCCTGGTCCAAACAAATGAGTCTTCTCAGCTACGATCTGATGACATGCTTTCTGAAGGCTCAATTGTCAGCAGGGAAATCTTGTATCGTAGAAGCGAATTTTAGGCCGGAAGAACATCGGGATCGATTTCAATTTCTTGTCCGGCAATTCCAATGTCGCGTCATTCAGATTCTCTGTTTTGCGGAAGGACCTGTCTTGTGGGAACGGTTTCAAAACCGGAAGCGCCACCCCGGACATGTGGACGCTCTTACACATGACGAGATGAAGCCTGTTCTGCTCGAAGGGAAAACCGAGCCGATTCAGGTTAAAGGAAAGATCATCCGTCTTGATACAAAGGATTTCGAAATGCTGGATTATCAAAGTCTCTTTGGGAAAATCAGAGGATGAATTTGACAAACATCCGAATGATTCAGGTGGATGACTAACGTATATGTGAAATCGTTTCTACTTTTGTTTCATTCAGACACAATTATTTTGTTCTTTCTGATAATTATTCTCAGTATCTACTTTTTTTCATAAATTGTATGCTGTTAAACCTAAAGATAATCAAGAGTTAGAGAAATTATCGACTTGACTTTGTTGGATTGAAAGGGTATATTTTCTATTAAATAGGAGAATATAATTTCGAGGTTCAGTTATGAAAATAGGTATACCAACGGAAATAAAAACGAATGAGAATCGCGTATCCATGACACCCCATGGAGTTGAGACACTCGTTAGAAGTGGGCATCAGGTTTTTGTTCAGAAGGGTGCGGGAATCAACAGCGGTTTTGAGGACGATGAATATAGCAAAAGCGGGGCAGTTTTAGTCGATACAGCCCAGGCAGTTTTTCAATCTTCTGACATGATTGTAAAAGTCAAGGAGCCGCAGCCGGTTGAATTGAAAATGATCCGGCCGGGACAGCTGGTATTTACTTACTTTCATTTTGCCGCGAGCGAAGAGTTAACGAGAGGGTTTATCGAAACCGGTGCGATCGGTATTGCTTATGAAACGGTGGAATTGGAGGACGGCAGGCTGCCGCTTTTGATCCCCATGAGTGAAGTGGCTGGCAGGATGGCCACGCAGGAAGGTTCCCGGTTTTTGGAACGTTCTAACGGCGGACGCGGCATTTTGCTTGGTGGTGTTCCCGGAGTACAGCCGGCCGTCGTTACGATTCTTGGAGGAGGAATTGTGGGACATAATGCCGCCTATATTGCGGCGGGTATGGGTGCCAAAGTGTATATCCTTGATATTGATCTGGATCAGCTTCGCTATTTGGATGCAATCATGCCGAAAAATGTGATTACACTTTATTCGAATCAATATAATATCCGGGAACTTTTGCCTCAAACCGATTTGCTTATCGGTGCTATACTCATTGTCGGAGCCAAGGCGCCCAGGCTGGTCACAAGAAAGATGCTTTCTCTGATGAAAAAGAGATCGGTGATTGTGGATGTGGCGGTGGATCAGGGCGGGTGCATCGAAACAACCAAACCAACGACGCATGAAAATCCCACTTTTCTTGTGGATGACGTTATCCATTACGGCGTGGCAAACATGCCGGCCGCTGTGCCGTTTACTTCAACCATTGCGCTGACCAATGCCACACTGCCCTATGTCGAGATGATTGCCAACAATGGATTTGAAAAAGCCCTGGTTGATTCCAAAGAAATACGGACGGGGGTCAATGTATATAAAAAACTCGTAACGCACAAAAACGTGGCTCTGGCATTCGGGTTAAAGTACACTCCCATTGAAAGGATATAATCACAGTTTGAAATGAAATCTGTAAGAGGAGGTTTTGTGAGACGTATTTTATATTTAATTGGTTTGATGGGACTCTTGAGCTTTAAACTTCAAGGGCAAGAAATACGACTGATTTCTCCCGAGCTGATTGATTTGGGAAAGCTGCAGGAAGGTGCAACTGCAGACGGAGACATCTTTTTTTTAAACAGCGGGAACCAGCCGCTTGGTATTCAGCAGATTAAAACAAGCTGCGGCTGCACAATTGCTCAAAATGAAAAGGAGGTATATGCGCCGGGAGATACGATTAAAATCCATTTTTCAGTCAATACAAGAGGATTTCGAAATGTCGTCAGGAAAACAATCACCGTTTTTTTCCAGGATGAAAAAATAGAAGATTTGAGATATACAATTCAGATGGACATTTTCACCGATCTCGAACTCAGTCCCCGTTTTATTTCGTTCAGACATATTCAAATTAATCCGGATACGGTGATTACCAACTATTTTACGATTCAGAACAATTCAGAAAAGCCTGTCAAGATCAAGAAGGTAACGAGCAATTACGACCTTGTCGAGGTTTATCCGCAATCGATTACAATCCCCGCGAAGAAGGAACATTTGTTTCGGATTGAATTGAGGCCGAAACGCGTGGAACAACGAAGCGTTTCTATTAATATCGAAACGGATAACAAACAAAAAAATAATTTGCTTCAACCAGCTTATGTTCAGATTGAAGAGTAAAGATGCGTTTGTTTTTTCGGATAACCATTTTGGGATTCAGCACATTATGTGTTGGCATATTGGTCAATCAGTGGATCAATCACGGAATTCGCTGGAATGTTCTGATGTACTCGCTGCCGAGGTTTTCCCGTCTTCAGGAATTCAATTACATTTCTGCGGATTCGGCCCACACGCTCTTTATACAGGGAAAAGGACTGTTTATTGATATCCGTTACCCGGACGATTTCTCACTTGATCATATTCCGGGAGCGCGTTCTGCCCCGTTGTTAAAAATCATACAGCAGCCGGAATTATTCCGGGAAGTTGATTTCGATTCCATGATGATTTGCTATGGGTTTGAACCTGAAGATATAAAAGCAAAACAGGCTGCGGATTTGCTAAGACGAAACGGTTTTTCTCAAATTTTAGTACTTCAGGGCGGGTTTGCCGAGTGGATTGAAATGGGGTATCCTGTTGAAAGGGCGGATAACCAATGAACACGCAGTGGTCCAAATGGATTTGCCGGTTGCTGCGATTCGGATTCGGCGGATTACTCATCTTTGCGTCACTCAGCAAAATTCCCCATCCGTATGAATTTGCTGCAATCATTGAAAACTACCGCGTTCTCGGAACGGGTTTGTCCCGATGGATCGCTGTCTGGTCTCCTTATCTGGAATTTTGTATCGGTTTCCTGCTGATTATCGGGATCTGGCTGGACGCGGTCTCGGTTTTAAACGCAGGATTGATGTCTGTATTTCTCGTTCTTGTCATCCAGGCCTATATCCGCCATCTCGATATTCAGTGCGGATGTTTTTCCATGGAAAGCACAGGTGTGATTGGAGTAATCAAGATTTTAGAAAATGTCGGATATCTGGCCGGAAGCTTTCTGCTTGTCTATTTCGTATTTCGAAAAGAATTGTTATCGAAAACTTGATTGAAAATTGAAAAACATCATGATATTTATTGAAAAAGACAGCCAGGTAGAGGAAACCCTGGCTTATTTTTTTTAAAAGTCAAAGAAGGAGATTCAATGAAAAAAACAGAGCAGCTTCGGAAACTCCTTGAAGCCGATGATCCGCTTCTCATGCCTGGTGCGTTCGATGCGCTCAGCAGTATTTTGATTCAGCGCGCCGGATTCAAGGCGATACAGGCGACCGGATTCGGTATAGCGGCCTCCTACCTCGGAAAACCGGATGTGGGGTTGCTCACATTCTCTGAGATGCTCGATCAGACCCGAAGGATCGTGGAGGCTGTGGATATTCCCGTGATGGCGGACGGAGATACCGGTTTCGGAGACATTGTGAATGTGATCCGAACGATTCGTGAATTTGAAGTAGCCGGTGCAGCGGGGATCAATCTGGAGGATCAGGTATTTCCAAAACGCTGCGGGCACATGGAAGGGAAAAGGATCGTCCCGCTAAAAGAGATGACCGGTAAAATCCGAGCGGCGGTCGATACGAGAAAGGATCCCGATTTTATTATCAATGCACGGACTGACGCGATTGCAGTAGCCGGAATTGATGAAGCAATTTTTCGGGGCAATGCATACGCCGAAGCCGGTGCGGATCTGATTTTTGTAGAAGCACCGCAGTCTCTTGAACAGATCCAGCGGATTGCCAGTGAAGTGAAAGCCCCTGTTTCTGTCAATCTTTTTGATGCTGTCAAAGGAGGGAAGACACCGATCGTTCCCATTCCTGAATTAAAGCGCATCGGGATTACACGGGTCTCAATACCGGTGGGTGTTGTCTTTGCGGCAGTGAAAGGCATGGAACAGTATCTTCAAGTGCTGTTTGATCATGGAACTGTCGCTGACCGGCCCGATCTTGTTGTCACTTTTAATCAATGGAAAGAACTGATCGGATTGGAGCAAATTCGGAAAAATGAGGAGAAGTATTATCAATCGGAATGAATTTTATTGATCAGGATAATCGATATGAAGACAATGAAAGCGCTGGTAAAAAAATATCCGAAAAAGGGACTGTGGCTTGAAGAAGTTCCTGTACCGAAAATCGGAAACAACGATCTTTTGGTAAAAATAATGAAGACCGCGATTTGCGGAACTGATCTTCACATCTACAACTGGGATGAATGGTCCCGGCAAACCATTAAAACACCGATGGTGATCGGACATGAATTTGTCGGCGAGATTGTGGATAAAGGTGCCGATGTATCGGGCTTCGAAATTGGCGAACGTGTCTCCGGTGAGGGCCACATTGTCTGCGGCATCTGCCGGAGCTGCCGGGCAGGACGGCGCCATCTCTGCACCAATGCTGTCGGTATCGGTGTGAACCGGGACGGGTGTTTCGCAGAATACCTTTCTCTGCCCTGTTCCAACGCCTGGCATGTTGATCCGAAAATCCCTTCAGAAATCGCCGCTTATTTCGATCCTTTCGGTAACGCGACGCACGCAACGCTCTCTTTCAATCTGGTCGGCGAAGATGTATTGATTACCGGAGCCGGCCCTATTGGTTTGCTGTCGGCTGTGATTGCGCGGCACGTGGGTGCACGTCACGTGGTGATTACCGATGTCAATGATTATCGTCTGGATTTGGCCAAAAAATTGGGTGTGACTCGTGCAATTAATGTGACTCGGTCATCGATCCGGGATTGTTTGCACGAATTGGACATGATCGGTTTCGATGTCGGTCTTGAAATGTCCGGCAACGGAAGTGCGTTTGAAGAAATGCTCGAGAACATGTATCACGGTGGGCGCATCGCGCTGCTTGGCATCCTTCCCGAAAATACGAAAATCGATTGGGATCAGATTATATTCAAAGGATTGGTCATCAAGGGAATCTATGGCAGAGAAATTTGGGAAACGTGGTATAAAATGGCGATGATGCTTAAAAGCGGACTGGATATTTCACCGGTGCTCACGCATCGTTTTCCATTTGATGAGTTTCAGAAGGGATTTGATGTCATGACGAGCGGAGAATGCGGCAAGGTGGTTCTGGAATTGGATTAAATGTTTAACATCCAATCTATATCAATTGGGAGTCCGGCATGTACGATCAATTGAAAGAAGATTTGACCGAACAGATTCGATCGATTCGCGAAGGCGGATTGTACAAAGAGGAACGGATTATAATGGGACCTCAGGGTGTCGAGATCGAAGTCTCCGGCGGAAAAAAGGTTATCAACTTCTGCGCCAACAATTATCTGGGGTTGTCCAGTCATTCCAAGGTTATTGAAGCAGCGCATCAGACTCTGGATCAGTGGGGGTACGGGATGTCCTCGGTCCGGTTCATCTGCGGCACCCAGGAGATTCATAAAACACTGGAGCGGAAAGTTTCGGAATTTCTGAAAACAGACGATACGATTCTCTATGCCGCTTGTTTTGATGCCAACGGAGGTGTATTCGAACCTTTTTTGGACAAGGATAGTGTCGTACTCACCGATGCGCTTAATCATGCTTCTATCATCGACGGTATTCGATTGACCAAAGCGCAGAGGATGATCTATAAACATGCCGACATGGAAGATCTCGAGAGCAAACTCAAGGAATCCTCAAAAGCGAAGTGCCGTCTCATTGCTACGGACGGCGTATTTTCCATGGACGGGGATATCGCCAACCTTGGTCCGATCTGTGATCTGGCAGATCAATACAATGCGCTGGTTATGGTGGATGACAGCCATGCGACCGGATTTATCGGAAAAACGGGCCGCGGCACACCGGAACACTGCAGCGTGGAAGGCAGGATTGATCTTGTTACTACGACATTCGGCAAGGCTTTGGGTGGTGCGTCCGGGGGCTGTGTTTCCGGACGGAAAGAGATGATCGAATTTCTCCGGCAGAGAAGCCGGCCCTATCTTTTTTCCAACACGCTTTCACCCATCGTCACGGGAGCCACAATAGTTGTTCTCGATCTTCTGACCGAATCGACGGATTTGCGCGACCGGCTTGAAAAAAACACGAAGTATTTCCGTAATCAAATGAAGAAGACCGGATTTGACATCAGGCCGGGGGTACATCCCATTGTGCCGATCATGCTGTACGAAGAAAAATTAACGCATCAAATGGCCGACGATCTGCTGCTGGAAGGGATTTATGTCATCGGATTCAGTTATCCTGTGGTTCCCAGGGGACAAGCGAGAATTCGGGTTCAGATTTCAGCCGCACATGAACAGAATCATCTTGATGCGGCAGTTGAAGCATTTAAAAAGATCGGAAAGAAATATAGAGTAATTCAACAGTAATACCAATGAAGAGTGGTACGAAATCAAGGAGATGAGATGGCAGTAAAGAAGAAGAAACGAATCGGTGTGCTGACAGGAGGGGGAGATTGTCCGGGATTGAATGCGGTGATCAGGGGGGTTGCGAAGGCCGGTATAAATCAATTCGATTTTGAAATTATCGGGATTGAAGACGGATTTCTTGGACTCGTGGAGAAACGAAAGGTTCAGCTTCACTGGGAAAGGGTTTCCGGAATTCTGACTCAGGGGGGAACGATTCTGGGGACCAACAACCGTGCAAATCCGTTTAGATGGCCCTTGAAAGGAAAAAAAGAAATCAAATTTAAAGATATTTCCGATCAGGTTGTGGCATATATTCATGAACTCGGTCTCGATGTGCTGGTTTGCATCGGAGGTGACGGGACCATGAGCATTGCTTCTCAGCTTAGCGAGAAGGGAGTACGAATCGTAGGTGTGCCAAAAACCATTGACAACGATATCGTAGGCACGGATTTGACATTCGGTTTTGATTCGGCGGTAAGTACGGCTACGGAAGCCATCGATAAAATTCACACGACAGCCATGTCCCACCATCGGGTCATGGTGGTGGAAGTGATGGGACGGTACGCAGGGTGGCTGGCACTTCATTCCGGAATTGCAGGAGGCGGGGATATCATTCTCATTCCGGAAATTCCGTATCGTCTCGATATCATTGAACATGTAGTTAAAGACCGCAGCAGGAAGGGTAAAAAATTCAGTATTGTTGTTGTCTCCGAAGGGGCAAAACCTGAAGGGGGTGAACGTGTGGTGCAGCGTGTTGTAAAAGACAGTACGGATCCTGTTCGTCTTGGAGGAATCGGCCATCAGGTCGCGGATCAAATCGAAAATGCAACGGGTCTGGAGTGCAGAGTCACAGTTCTCGGACATCTGCAGAGGGGAGGTACACCCACTGCGTTTGACAGAGTGCTTGCAACCCGATACGGAGTCAAAGCCGCTGAATTGTGCCAGGAAGGAAAGAGCAGCGAGATGGTGGCGCTTCGGGGAACCGAGATTGTCACCGTTCCGCTCAGTGAAGTCGGCGGGAAAATGCGTTTGGTCGATCTGAATCATCCTCTGTTACAGGTTGCTGAACGGGTCGGAACTTGTCTGGGCAGATAAACATTCTTAAAAAAATTGTTTGTATTTTCGATGCAGTGTTGTACAAAAGACGGATAATTAAAGAAAAAACACTGCCGTTACCAAAATTATTTCATCAGCCGATTTTGCGTTTGCTGAAATATTTGGCGAGTTCAGCCGTTCTTTTCCCCAAATCCATTCCACATTTTATGGCTTTATCGTCCGGTCTGCCCACGCAGGCTGTTCCGTAGTGGCCGGTTGCACTCATCGGATCGCCGATAATTATCATTCCATAAATAAGCATAGCCTGAATGATCGAGAAGATAGTGGTTTCTTTTCCTCCGGAAGCATCTGCCGAAGTTGCAAAAGCGGCACCGATTTTATTTTCCATTTTCCGCCTGATGCCAATGAATTTGTCGAACACGGATTTTAATCCGGCGGCCATGGTCCCGAAATAAACCGGGGAACCTGCAATAATTCCATGAGATTGTGTAAAATCGTCCTTAGTAACTTCTGCACTGGACTTAATCACTACATTGACGTCATCGACTTCTTTAGCTCCGCATGCCACCGCTTCGGCCAGTTTTTTAGTGTTTCCGCTTTTTGAATAGTAAAGCACAAGAATTTGAATCATTCTGCCTCCTGATATTTATTTAAAAATAATCGTTGTTTTTAAAATTTTATGTTAAGTCCTATTGCCGGTGTTATTTATCGACAGGGAACTCATTCCAGTTTAGCTTGAATGGCATAGGATTTTTGAAGGGCGACAATGGAATGATTTTTATCCGTACC
This sequence comes from uncultured bacterium, assembly GCA_964617625.1. GTDB lineage: Bacteria > Zhuqueibacterota > QNDG01 > QNDG01 > DSAB01 > CAZTZL01. The sequence goes on along the minus strand of CAZTZL010000002.1, from coordinate 24,190 downwards.
TTATTTCCCCGGATTTCCATTAAAGCACAGCTGCTGCATTTTTTGCCGTATCCCTTTCCTGGATTGATAAACAGTTTTCGATCTTCGAAAGCGAGCATTGGCCAGTGGCCGTGTCCGTAAATAACAGCGTTTACACCGGTGAAATAAGTTCGAACACGTTTGATGAGCCGTTTTGTGCAGTGAGATTCAAATCCCATTCTGCCGATAAAGGCATCCGATATTCTTTGATAGATATTTTCCATACCGTGGCACAATCCGATTCGGTACCCTCCCGAGGCCTGAATGATTACTTTATCCGGCAAGGGAGGATTAAAACCGACGCGGTCCCTTCGGTTGTTTCCGCGGACTGCAATGGTTTCAGTTGCCGAGTTCAAAGTTTTAATAACATTCGGTATGGTAATATCTCCTGCATGAAGAATGAGATCTGCTTGAAAAAAACATTCCATGATTTTCGGATTAATTTCCGTGCAGCGATCCGGGATGTGCGTGTCTGTAACGATACCAATTCGTTTAGCCTGCGGGCGAAGAATTATCCCGATAGGATTCAATTTTTGTGCCAGATTCACAGTGATCAAACCATGCCTTTTCTTTTCCTAATAAACCACTCGAGTGAAAGCAATACAATAATGATAACTAGCAACAGCGGGAGATTGTAAAGCTCGATTTCACGGGTCGAAATCGATTCCCGGCCAGGGAAATTCATGGCCTGAACAATATTGAAAAGACTGTCGGGAGGACCGGATTTTCCGCCTGTGACACCGGCAAGTCCCTGAAGCAGTTCCGGGTTGGCATTGGTATTCAGAAATTCCGGATTGAACGAGGTGATAGAGAACTTGGTTGTGTCTTTGCCCATGAGTTGATTCTCAATAAAAGCCTCACAAACGATTTGATAGGTGCCTGCTTCATGCGCCTGGAAATTGGTTTGATAACGTCCGTTGCCGATGGTTTCAGGTTGAAGATGTGTTTCAGAAGAAGGGGATGTCAATTTCAGATCGAGGGCGGCATTTTCTACGGGGGCATATGTTTCATCATACACTTCAGCAGTGATCCTGATTTGTTCCCCGGTACTGTAAACCATTTTTGGAAGGGTGAGACGTACTGTTTTCCCGGTTTGGGGGGTGGACAGCCATCTGAGGGATTGGCTGATAAAATGATCCATTACTTTTTCGTTTTGCCCGTTTTCGTGTGCAATCGGAGATCCGTTGTTGCGGAGAAGATCCCAGCGGTAAAAGCCATACCCTGTGAAGATCAGGATTTTCTGTCCCGAAGTTTGCCGGGCGATCAAAAGCGGGAACGTCTCTTGGGGCGAAGATGGTTTTTTTTCGGAAACGGATGTGAGCAATATCCTGTTTTCCGGAAGAGATTTTAATGGTGTCCATGAGGTGTAAATGGGAGGCAGTTGTTCCCATATTTTTTTATTTTCTTCTTCGGTTTCAGAAATTTTCAGGACAGGATGTTCTGTCCCTTCTTTGGCAATGACAGGCAGCACATTCATTTCTTTTCGGTTCCTGTTAAATTGAAAAGAAAGGGCCGGTTTCAGCGCCTGTAATTTGTTCATATCTACAAATTTTCCTAAAAAGAGAAAAATGGGAATTCTATTATTATGAACGATTTTTATAATTTGCTGCCATGATCCCACCCTGGTTTGTGTATTCGGAAAATCCAGAAAGATAAAAGCATCTGCTTTTTTCAAGTCTGATTCAGGGGGAACAGAACCCTCATAGAAGGTCCCGTTTTTCGTTTGCGTTCTTACCGTCAGACGAATGTTTTTATCGGACTCCAGGTTCCGGACAAGGCAGGCCTGGTCCGGACAGGGGGTGCTTGAAAAAAGACAAACTTGAAGACGATCTTTTAAAACCCGGATTATCAGGTCTCTTTGGTTATTTTTATCCGTAAATTCTTGTTCTAGTTTCGGAATCCGGATAACAATTTTTTGAAATCCAGACTCTTGTGGTTGAAAGTAAAGCCTGGTATTGATTTCCATGTTGTCCGGAGGAATGGTTACTGTTTTTTGGTCGACGGTTGTATCGTCCATTTCGAGTAAAATTTCAACCTTTTTTCCTTCATATCCCGGACCGCGGAGTTGAACATCCACCGGAACGCGATTATTGACATAGGTGATTTCATTAGTTACAACTTCCGTGAGAATGAGATCTTTCCGGGACTTTGTCTCTCCGATAGCTACAGAAAAAACAGGAAAATCAAGATTTTTCCCGGCACGGAGGACGTCTTCGCCCTGATTTTGGGAGCCATCGCTCAGAAGAAGAACTCCTTCGAATTGAGAGTTATTAAATTCATCTTGAAGTTGTTTCAATGTAAACCCGATGTTTGTCGCGTGGCCGTTAAATCGCAGAGAGTCCGGTCCATCTTTTGACATCGGGTTGAGATGATCTGAAAAGGAGTAATAATGTATTGAATATTTGTTTTTCAATTTTTTAACTGCATTTGACTGCAGTATTTCATGAAGCTGTTCTTTTCTTGTTTTGTGGTCATCATTGATCTCCATTGAACTAGAGTTGTCAATCAACAAACAAATGGATGATTTGAGATTTTGCCGGAAACGGAGAATCAAAACCGGTTCGAATAATGAAAAAAGAATCATTATTAGGGCTGCCGTTCTCAATGTGATGAGAACAGTGCGGTATTTCTTCGAAATTGGAGGGATGGTATAACGGTATGTCCAAATCGACAATGCCAGTGTAAGTATAATTGTGATTAAAAAGAGAATGGGAGATTTTGAAAAAGCCAGATGGATATTCATGATCAGATATCACTTTAAAGATTTTCGGATGGCAACGGCGATAGTGAAAGCGGGGACGAAATATTCCTTGTCAAATAGTCGTGCCCGGCACAGGCGATCATACCGCCGTTGTCCGTGCAGAGCATGGGAGGGGGCCACAGTACGGATATTCCCGATTCGGAACATTTTTGTTTCATGCGCTGTTGAAGGGCTTTATTCACAGCAACGCCTCCAGCCAGGCAAACAATATCGACCTGACATTTTTGGGCAGCACGAATTGTTTTCTCGACAAGCACATCCACAACCGCATCTTGAAAACAACGGGCGATGTCGCAAAGATGCTGTTCTTTCTTTTCGGGGCCGATGGCATGTACGTGATTGAGAACAGAGGTTTTTAAGCCGCTGAAACTGAAATCAAAACTCCCCTTTTTTAAATAAGCTCTCGGGAAAACGACATATTTGTCATTTCCTGTTTTAGCATGATTTTCAATGGCAGGACCACCAGGATAACCCAGTCCAAGCAATTTTCCGACTTTATCGAATGCCTCACCTGCTGCATCATCGCGGGTTCTTCCTATCACTTTGTATTTTCCCCAACGGGTCACATGGACGAGCTGAGTGTGCCCTCCCGAAACAATTAACGTAATAAAAGGAGGATCGAGCGATTCATGATGAAGCCGGTTGGCCCATATATGGCCTTCGAGATGGTTGATTCCAATAAATGGAATTTGCAATGAAAATGAAAGACCTTTTGCTACACTTAAACCTACCAAAAGAGAACCGGCCAGTCCGGGTCCGCGGGTGACGGCGATTCCCTCGATATTTTGAAGAGACAGATGAGCCTGGTCGATTGTCTGCCGGATGACTGGAAGGATGAGTTGAATATGAGCACGGGATGCAAGTTCGGGGACAATACCGCCAAAATTTCTGTGAATAAGTTGTGTGGAAATAACGTTTGCCAGAAGGTTTTTTCCATCAAAGATAGCGGCACTGGTATCGTCGCACGAGGTCTCAATACCCAAAACAATCATTTTTCAACCACGAGTTCAAAAAATGCCGGTCTTACATCAGACAGATTAATTTCCGGCGGAAGTTTAATGATGGCAGGCACTTTTTTTCTATCGTATAGAGCGTGTTTTTGGAAATCTATTATTGCTGTAATATCTTCTTTTTTAATTTTCGAGAGTTTTTTTACTCCTCCCTGAAGTTTTACAGAAAGTGTGGACGGAATTACAGACGCTTTCATGTTTTTTGGAAGGCCAAACACCTGAACCGGAATTTCAGAAACAGTTTTTTCACCGATACGCTGAATGTCTGCATAGAATGTTGTTTGACTGGATGAATATTGCACTGTTTCCCACCGGGGAGGAACGATTGCTATTTTATTACTGATCGGTTTGACCAGATTTCGATAAGTTTTTTCTTCCGTTATAATTCTGTCTATGTTGTTTACAAGGGATTGAGGTCCGCTTACAATAAGACTATCGGGGACGATATTGATTTCTCCGACCTGAATATATCCGTCCATTGGGATTGTGGAGATTTGAGGTTGAATCGGCAGCTTTCTAGTGATAAAACGGTCCAGTTCGACAAAGATCGATTCCGGCTTGACGATTTTTACTGGTACAACATTCAAATCTTCGGGGATACCCTGAATCATTTCAATTGATAAAGGCAACATGACTTTATTGTGAATCTTACCCATATTTATATCCAACCGTTTCTTGCGATAATGCAGACTCAACAATGATTTTCCTGATCCGCTGAAAAGGACTTTAATATGCGATGGAATAGGCTGGGTCAACATCCAGTCTTTCGGCATGCTGACCAGATGAATGGGTACTTTTAAAGTATATTCGAAATTATTATCTGTGATGACATAGAACCAAAGAAGAAGTGCGCTGAGCAGAGAAAATATTTTTATTCTGTAGTTATAAAACCATCTGCTGTTTGTCTTTATGTTGATTTTCATAATTAAATCGAAACACAAGAGATAGATGTTTCGAACCAGATCTACCTCTTGTGTTTATTTAGTTGGTGTGATACACTATTTTTGAGATTGGGCGATAAGTTTCCCGAAACTGATTTCTCCGTTATCGATGCGGATATTAAAACCGCAATCCGGGTTGGTGCATACCCATGCTTTATAGCGAATGGTAGCGCCTTCCCGGCCGTAATCCGATAAAGGTACAAGAACACCTGTATTGCATTTTTGACATTCAGGAAGAATGTTTTCCATTTGTATACCTCCCTTTTTACTCCGCACCCGATTTATATTGAACTGACAATGAACTTGAAGATGCTTATTCTTTTACAACCCAGACCCTAACGCTTGCTTCGACTTCGGAATGCAACTTGACAGGTATGTTATAAACGCCCAATGCCTTTATCGGCTCATCAAGTATAATTTTTCGTTTATCGATGTCGAATCCTTTTTCTTTTAATAAATCAGATATCATTTGTGCAGTTACAGAGCCAAAAACTTTATCTTCTTCACCAACAGCAACAGCTGCTGTCAATGATAAACTTTCAAATTCTTTTGACAGTTTTTCTGATATCTGCTTGTCTTTATTTAAGCGTTTTTGAACTTGTTTTTGTTCCTCTTCAAAGACTTTCATATTTGCAGGTGTTGCCTGAATGGCAATTTTTTGCGGAATAAGAAAATTTCTTGCAAATCCGTTCTTGACAGAAAAAATTTCACCGATTTTTCCCAGAGGTTCATAATCCTGTCGCAATATTATTTTTATCATTTTATTGATCCTATGCTTTATCTTGGATAATCCGATACAAACGGAATGAGAGCAAGGTGTCTTGCTCGTTTAATCGCTTTGACAAGCTGCCGTTGGTGATGGGCACACGTACCCGAAGTGCGCCTTGGAATGATTTTGCCAATATCTGTTGTAAATTTTTGTAATTTCTTGGTGTCTTTATAATCGACATAGTCTATGTGGTTTTCACAAAAACGACATATGCGTTTTCTTTTTGTTTTGATCAATGTTGCCTCCTGTCAATACCTATGTTAAATTTTTATATCCTGATATCCAAAATCATACTCTCCGCTGAGAGGTGCATTTTCATCAGTAACCTCGTTATTTTTAGAGGCCGATTCAGAATCGGATGTGTTCTGTGTCGAGGAAGTTTCATCTTCTTCAAAAGATTCAGTCTCTTTTCCCTTGGCTGAATCTTCTCCGTTCGACAGTTCATTGGAATTTTCGATTCTGTTCAGAAACTGAATTCGCCTTGCTTTGATCTCAATGATATTGCGATTTTTGCTGTCTTCAGTTTTAATGCTTCGACTTTGAAGTTCCCCTTCGACAATTACGACGCTTCCTCTGTGCAAATTTTCCGAGCAGCTTTCGGCAAGTTTATACCATGCAACCACTCCCACATAACAGACATTTTCTCTCCATTGCCCGTTGTTGTCTTTAAATTTTCGGTTGCATGCAAGCCAGAAATTCGTTACGGGTGTTCCATTGGTTGTTTTACGAAATACAGGGTCACGCGTTAAATTTCCTGCAATAATAACAAGATTTACATCGGGCATTCGTAAATTATGCATGATATGAACACCTCCTCAGGACAAAATACGATTGATATCCCATTCATTATTCGGGTGTTTTTTCTTCTAAATTGTCGTCAGTTTCAAGATCTTCTTCCTGGATATTTTCTGGTGTTTCTTTTTTGGGTTCCGCTTCCTTTTTAAGGACTATTTTTGGAATCAATACTGTCAGGTAACGGATGATCGAATCGTCCAGTTTATACTCCCGTTCAAGTTCTTTAATTAAATCGCCTTCATACTGGAAACGGATGTAGACATAATAACCGTATTGTTTCTTGGCAATTTCATAGGCCAAACGTCGTTTTCCCCAACGGTCGATCTGACCGATTTTCCCTCCGTTCTTTTCGATAAAATCCTTTATCTTGTCGATGGTCGCGTTGATCTGTTCTTCCGGAAGAAGTGAATCGACAATAAAGGTTGTTTCATACTCCCTGATCATGTTTTTGCCTCCCTTCGGTCTTTTGGCCCATCCTTTTCAACAGGATGAACAGGGTAAATTTAACTTTTTATTTACTGTAATTGTTCATTGTCCAATCGACACCTTTTGTTACGAATTCGATTACCGCTTGCGCACCTTTTTCGATCATTTCATTGATGACAGGTAATTCAAAAGTGTCAAATGGTGAAAGCACATAGTCTACGGTATTGACATGGTCCGGCAGACCGATACCAAATCTCAGACGACAAAATGTCTGTGTTTCCAGTGATTTAATAATCGATGCAAGTCCATTGTGTCCGCCATTGCTGCCTTTCTTTCTTAATCTTAATTTTCCCGGGGGGAGATTGAAATCATCGCAAAGAACAAGAAAATTGGAAAGGTGAATGTGGAACTTGTGATAGATTGCATTTACGGCATTTCCACTATTGTTCATGAAAGTGGTCGGTTTTGCCAATAAAACTTCCTGGTTGCGAAGTTTATGTCTTATAAATTTATAAGGGCCATCTCCTTTTTTAAATTTCATTTTCCATTTTTTTGCCAATTCATCTAAAACCATAAATCCAATATTATGTCTTGTATTTTGATATTCAGTTCCTGGATTTCCAAGGCCAATAATGCAAAACACCGCCACAACCCCATAAAATTAAACTGTTATTCCTCAGATCCCGCTTTTTCCTTTTCTTCGGATGTTTCTTCACCTTCTTCTACTGGTTCTTCAACCACTTCCTCCTCAAGCTGAATTACTTTTGGATGAATCACGTTGGCAACTGCATGGTTGATTTCAGATGCAAATACGAACTTTTCCGAATGTATATCCTGCAATCGGATACTGTTTCCTATATTCAGTGCTGAAACATCCACTTCAATATGTTCGGGAATATCCAACGGGAGACCCTCGACTTCAACGTCTCTGAGAAGATGTTCTAAAATACCGCCATCTTTGACACCAACGGGTGTGCCCTTTAAAACGATGGGGATAGTAATTCTAATTTTCTCTGTCAGCTTGATACCCAGAAAATCCAGATGGATAATGGTGTCGGTTAATGGATCACGTTGAATATCGCGTATAATGGATTTTCGTATTTTTCCATCCGGGAAAATTACGTTTAAAACATTCACCTCATGATTGATCAATTGTTGAATTGTTTTTGTTTCGACAGAGATGGGAATGGACTCTTCTCCCTGTGCATAAAATATAGCAGGAATTTTCCCCTCTTTTCTGAGGATTTTAACAGTAAGGGGATTCTCCTTATTTCTTATTTGACATTGTACATCTGCTTCTGACATTGTGCTTCCTCGTTGTTTTATATTTTTAATTGAAAAGGGAACTTATTGATTCTTCATTGTGTATTCTTTGAATCGCTTCGCTAAAAAGCTTGGCGGATGTCAACACCTCGATTTTTTTACTTTTTTTCTCTTGGATTTGTAAAATCGTATCGCAGGTGATGACTTTTAAAAGAGCTGATTTTTCAATCTTGTCAATTGCATTATTTGACAGAATTGAATGTGTGCAAACGGAAAAAATATCTTTTGCACCTGATTTTTTTAGAAGATCTGCTGCACAGCAAATCGTTCCGGCTGTATCAATAATATCATCTACAAGGACAACATCTCTGTCTTTAACTTCTCCGATCAAAGTGACCGCTTCGATTTTATTAGGTCCGAAACGCTTTTTATCCACGACGGCCAAATCGGAATTAATCCGGTTGGCATACGAACGTGCTCTTTTAGAACTGCCAATGTCCGGCGCAACAACAACAGGGATTTCATTTTTTCTTTTTATAATATAATCCACAAAAATGGGTAAAGAGTATAAATGATCAAATGGAATATCAAAAAATCCCTGGATTGACGGAGAATGTAAATCCATTGTTAAAATGCGATCTGTCCCGGCTGTAGAAATAAGATTGGCCATCAATTTTGCTGAAAGAGCAACCCGTGGCTGGTCTTTACGGTCCTGTCTTGCATATCCAAAGTAGGGAATAACAGCTGTGATTCTTTTGGCCGAAGCGCGACGGGCAGCATCGATCAAAAGTAATAATTCAATCAAGTTGTCGCTTGGAGGGATTGTCGGCTGTATAATGAACACATCGATACCCCGTATATTCTCATTGTACTTGACACTGATTTCTCCGTCGCAAAAACGAGAAATTGCCACATCTCCCAAGGAAAGACCAAGATACTTTGCAATCTTTTGGGCCAGAGGAATGTTGGCTGTACCTGAAAATATTTTCATTTCGTTTTTTATATTTTTTTGTGTCATTGACAAATTATAACAGTAAATATAGTTTAATTTTTATCCTCGTGCTGGGGCGGGAGGATTCGAACCTCCGGATGCAGGATCCAAAATCCTGTGTCTTACCGCTTGACGACGCCCCAGTATCGATATGTTTTGTTACAATATTCCGTATTCAATAAATGCCGATGAATTTTCCTGAATTTTACTTATTTCTTCCCGATACTTGTCGAGAATCGCCTTTTCCAGTTTGGTCCGAAAGTCACTTTTTATCGGATGGGCAATATCCCGAAACGATCCATCCTTTAATCTTCGAGTCGGCATAGCTATAAAGTAGCCTTTCATACCGCGGATGATTTTTAGGCCTCTCACGACAAAAAGATCGTCCAGTACGATGTTCACAAACCCTTTTAGCTTCTCATCATTGTTCAGGCTGATTTTAATTTCGGTGATTTCCATCATGGTCCCCTCATTTTCAAGATCAGTCTATGAAATATATTCCATTGGATTTGTCGAAATCGGCCTGCTGAGATGTACCCGCATTTTATTCTGAATGTGAAAGAACTGGCTTTCTGATTCAGCCCGTTTCTTATCGGAAAAAAGACCGTAGATGGTTGAACCACTACCAGACATACTGGCATAAAAGGCACCCCTCTGATACAATTGCTCCTTAATTTCTTTCAGAATGGGATGCCCTTGAAATACCACACCTTCCAGATCATTTTCCAATGAAGCACGCAAGGCATGGGGAGCCCAGTTTTTAAAAAGCGAGTTCAATTTAGCTATTTTTTTGTTTTTTGTCAAGGTAATTTTGGAATGCTGATAAGCCCAAGATGTTGATATTTCTATGCCTGGACAGATAAGAACAATCCAATAATCTTTTGGAAGTTCAAGCTCAACAAGCTTTTCCCCACGTCCTTTTGCTAATGCAGAATTTCCTCTGATAAAAAAGGGTACATCCGAACCGATTTCCCCGGCCAATGTTACAAGTTTTTTTGATGACAGATTTGTTTTCCAAAGATAATTTGCAGCTAGAAGAGTTACAGCAGCGTTACTGCTTCCTCCTCCCAAACCCCCACCAATCGGGATGATTTTTTCAATGTGTATTTCTATGCCTTCTTGAATGCCCTGATTTTTTCGGAACAACTGAAATGTTTTATATGCCAGATTGTTGTTATCCAAAGGAATATTGAGCCCTTCTGAAGTGATGGATATATTGGAAGGCGTTTTCCTGAAGGAAAGTGTATCATGGAGATCAATCTGCTGAAATATTGTGGTAATATTATGATAGCCATCATCTCTTTTTTTGAGAAGGGTTAGACCCAGGTTGATTTTTGCATAGGAAGGAAGAGATAAATCAAACATAAACACTATTTCCATATAACAGCTTTTCAGAAAGTTGAGCGAGACACTCAACAACAAATAAGCATAGAATGCATATATTATAGTGAATAATTTAATTAATTGCAATAAATATTCGTTTTATTTCGCAAAAATTTAAATAATATGCTTGCATTATTTAATGCTGTAACTCATATTATGAAACTTCTTAAAAATGAATCGTAGTTAAAAAAGTCCTTGTCAACCTGAAACTTGTGCAGAACTTGTTTCAGTATCGGTTCAGGATTGACATATTCTTAAATGCCGATCCTGAATCTTCGGGACAGGATGACGATTCTCTCTGATCATTTTGCAGAAGTTTTATTCTATGAATTAAAAACATTTAAGATAGCCAGGTACATCATTTTTTTTATCTAATGGTGGATCTAATATTAAATCCGACAAGAAAGAATGAGAAAATTATTCCCTGATTCCCGGTATGAAATAATGCCGTTGTCAATTAGATCTCGCCTTAAGCAGTACAGTTATTCATCGGGATAAAATCGTTGATTTTAATTTTTTTGATTTCTATATTATCCTAATTGAATAATAATACTAAATGATAAGATTTGCATTACTATTATGAAATCCATTTATTTTGTATCAGATGCACATTTGGGATTTGACAATAAAGATGCGGAAGCACATCGGGTTGCTTCACTTCTTCGTTTTTTAGAATATGTTGAAAAGAATGGAAGAATGCTTGTCATTATTGGAGATCTTTTCGATTTCTGGTTTGAATATGGATCGGTTGTTCCGCGAAAATATTTTAATATTCTTTTTATGTTGAAGCGAATGTGCGATCAAAATATAGGAATCCATTACATTACAGGGAATCATGATTTTTGGATGGAAAATTTTTTAGAAGAACAGATTGGAGTCATTGTTCACAAGAATCCGTTTGAATTTGAATCGAACGGAAAAAACTTTTATATCGCTCACGGGGATGGTCTGGCAAAAAAGGATATCGGATACAGAATTCTAAAACGAATTTTGAGGCACCCGTTCAATATCCGTTTGTTCCGTTTGATTCACCCGGATTTTGGATTTGCGGCCGCTCGGTTTTTTTCAAGGCTAAGCCGAAACCACCGTGTTTTTCAAGATGAAGATAATGAATATATTGCGTTTGCCAAGGCCAAATTCGAAAAGGGATTCGATTGTGTTCTCATGGGTCATACGCATCGGCCCTGTGTTTATCTTGAAAAAGATCAGATCTATGTCAATACCGGTGATTGGATCGTTCATTTCTCTTTTGCCGAATTTAATAATAATCGATTAATGTTAAAGTACTGGGAAAAAATTCTCCCAAAATGAAACCGAGTTTGGATTTTTAGAATATAATATGAGTACTCATAAAAGATATTTATAAGGTTATCGCATGAAAAGAAAAAAACGAGCTCTTTTTGTTCAATCCCATAGACCACATCTTCAATGGAAGCTGCATCGACCATTTCAATGGTACTGGTATCCCATTATATCATTGGTCATTGCTGTTCTTTTAAGCGGATTGGTGATTTTTTTATTAAGCCGGGATCTGCCCTCGCTTTCGGATTTGGAAAAAGCGGGTGATCCATTTTTGGTAACCCGGATTATTTCGAGCGATGGAAAGGTTCTTTCAGAATTGTTTAAACAGAGAAGAGTTAAAGTTCCCTTTGAACAAATGCCCAAGCATTTAATTAATGCCACCGTTGCGTCGGAAGATCGGCTTTTTTGGAATCATTGGGGGCTGGACCTGAAGCGGATATTTTATCTTGGATTTCGTAATATTTTAACGATGAAAATTCAGGGCGGTGCAAGTACGATCACTCAGCAATTGGCGAGAAAATTATATCTTTATCCACAAAAAACTTTAATACGGAAATTGCGGGAACAATTGTCCGCTATTCAAATCGAGCGAACATATTCTAAAACAGAGATTTTAGAAATGTACCTGAACCAGATGCCACTCGGACGGGGTGCCCACGGAGTTCAATCAGCATCAAGGGCCTATTTCGATAAAAATGTGGAGGATCTGAATATCGAGGAATCCGCCCTCATTGTCGGGCTTCTGCAGCTGCCCTATGGATATTATAATCCTGATCAGGATAGTCTGGCCGCAAAAAAGCGAAGAAACGTGGTCATGCAAAGTATGGTTGCCTGTCATTTTTTAACGGAGACTGAATATGATTCGATCAGTCAATTGCCGCTTGGTGTTTTGTATCAGAAAGAGAAAGCAAATGTGATTGCTCCGTATTTCTGCGAGCATATACGGCGGGAAATGCAGAAAAAATACGGAATGAGTCTCTATACAGGCGGGCTTTCAATTTATACCACACTGGATACACGAATTCAGGCCTGTGCAGATAGTGCAGTAAAAGCATTCATTCCTTCGCTGGAAAAGAAAATTCGAAAACAAATTTTGGACAAACGATTGTTTGCGGACTGGTTCAATCCGCCTCTTAAAGAACCGGAAGAATTCAGAAAATTTTATTCGGATACAGCTCTGGTGGATTCTATGATGGAGGCAAAAGCAACGCTTCAGGTGGCTCTGGTTGCCTTGAATTCCACGAACGGCGATGTGCTGGCAATGGTCGGGGGACGGGATTTTGAAAAGTCAAAATGGAACAGAGCGATTCAAATGGCCAGACAGCCGGGATCCGCATTCAAACCTTTTGTTTATACAGTTGCTATTGATAATGGTTACCCGACCACTTTAGAGCTGCTCAACCAACCAGTCGTGCTCATTATGTATGACGGAACCCGGTGGAGCCCAAAAAATTATGACGGGAGTACAGGAGGCCCCACGACACTTCGGGAAGGGTTAAAACGGTCTTTAAATCTGGTTTCTGCGAGACTGATTCAGGAAGTTGTGCCGGCAGACAAGGTCGTTCGTTACGCCAAGAATTTCGGATTTACGAGCCAAATCAATCCCTATGATGCCATCGCTCTTGGATCGGATGTGGTCTATCCTATTGAATTGACATCTGCTTACAGTGTTTTTGCCAACCATGGTGTTCACGTTGAATCAAATTTTATTCTTCGTGTCGAAGATAAAGATGGAAATATACTGGAGGAATCGATTCCCAAGAGGAAAGAAGTTATTGGCGAGGAAACTGCTTTTATCATGACCGATATGATGCGTTCGGTTCTTGATGACCAGGGGGGAACAGGTACAGCGGCTAGATACCGATACAATTTTTACAGACCCGCAGCAGGCAAAACCGGAACGACCAACGATTACAGAAATGCATGGTTTGAAGGATTCACTCCACAAATCACCGCGGGTGTTTGGGTGGGTTTTGATGATGAACGGATAACCCTTGGAGACAATCAAACAGGATCTGCTGCAGCGTTACCGATTTGGGCGTCTTTTATGCGAATGGCTCACGATACCATGCAGTATCCAGTTGAAAAGTTTGTTATGCCGCCAGGAGTGGTTAGGCTAAAGGTGTGTAGTGAAACCAAAAAGATTGCTACGGAAGCCTGTCCCGTTATTTGGGACGAAGTTTTTCTAAAGAGACTGGCGCCAACGGATACATGCGATGTTCACGGATCTCCTGGGAAAAGAAAAAATAATAAAAAACATGTGGTTTTCTAACCCGATCTATTCATAAATACGCACCTTCTCGAAGAATCGGGACAAGCTGCGCAGGGATTCGGGATAACCTGAAAAATTCATTTTATATAGCACGACTTGTATAAATAACTTATTTATTATATGATCTTTTTTGGCAAGTGAATTTTTCAGGTTAAAAATTATTGACTGAATAAATTTGTTTCTTTTCTATTTTCATCGATAAACCGTTCGATCAGTTTGGGAGGGGAAACGGATTTTGTTGAAATTGTATAAGCTTCAAGCAAACGGGCAGTCGTGATTGCGATTGCTTCTTTTTTATTTGTATAAATCGTGGCTAGGCGTTCTTCCTTTTCGATGTGATCCCCGATTTTCTTACGCAGAATCAATCCCGCTGTATAATCCAGACGGTCTTCCTTTATAAACCGTCCCGCTCCGAGCGAAATTGCAATGAATCCGATTTCTCTGGCGTTTATATTCTTTATATATCCTGAATTTGAACTGATCAGATCGAACTGGTATTTGGATAACGGCATAGATTCTGGATGCTCAACAACTGCAACATCTCCCCCCTGCATTTTTACCATTTCAAGGAAACGGTCGTAAGCATCTCCCGATTTTAATTTATTCCGCAGGATTTTTTGCCCTTCTGCAAAAGATAAGGCCTTTCCTCCCAACATGAGCATGCGGCTTCCCAGGGCGAACACCACTTCCATCAAATCAGAGGGGCCCTGATTTTTGAGTCCCTCAATGGCTTCACGGGTTTCGAGCCAGTTGCCCACTGTATTTCCGAGGGGCTGTTCCATAGAGGTCAGCAAAGCAACAGTCTTAATATTGAGACCGTTGCCCAGCCGGATGAGTGCTTTTGCCAGTTGAAACATTTTTCTTTTTGAATCGAAAATAGCTCCGTTTCCGAATTTCACATCCAGAATAAGCGCGTCGGCACCTTCGGCCTTCTTCTTGCTGATAATGCTGCTGCAGATCAACGGAAGGCTTTGGACGGTTCCTGTTACATCGCGCAGTGCATAGAGTTTCCGATCTGCCGGGCAGACTGTTTCTGTCTGACCCATGATGGCACAACCGATTCGGTCAATCTGCCGGCGAAATTCTTTTTCGGAGAGATTTGTCCGAAATCCGGGAATCGCTTCCAGTTTGTCGAGCGTGCCGCCCGTGTGACCCAGTCCCCGGCCCGCCATCATGGGAACAGGAACCCCGGCAGAAGCGATCAGCGGCGCAAGAATCAGGGATACTTTGTCCCCAACACCGCCTGTGGAATGTTTATCCACTTTAATTCCGGAATGGCCAGAATGATCGATGATTTTTCCAGAATGCACCATGGCGTTGGTTAGTGCAGTCAATTCTTCACGGTTCATACCGTTAAAATAAATTGCCATGAGAAGGGCGCTCATCTGATAATCCGGGATCCGGTTTGAAATGTAATTTTCTATGGTCCACCCGATCTCTTCTGTCGTGAGGGCTTTTCCATCTCTCTTTTTAATGAGTATATCAACAATGTTCATTGCGTTCCCTGGTTATTTAATCTTTGGGTTCACCGCAGAAGCAATCCGATCCATTCTCCCAGTTGTTTTTTCCCCAAGAAAACCAGACCTGCTTTTTGAATTGGATGTATGATATCTTTTTCTTCGGATTTTAGTATTCCGGAAAGGATGACCCTGCCGCCTGGATAAAGCTGTTTTTTAAATTTCTGAATGACAGGAACGAGTGTTCTTTTGTCTATGTTCGCACAGATCAAATTAAATTGCTCCTTATCAACCATATCGATGGTACCGGATCGAATTTCGACCTGTGTTTCCACCCGGTTTTGTCGGATATTTTCGATAGCATTGTCGATTGCATCTTCGTCGATATCGATTCCGAGAACCCGGGAGGCTCCCATTTTTGCGGCACAAATGGCGAGGATTCCCGAACCTGTTCCGATATCAAGAACATCATCATTTGAATGGATTATTTCACTCAACATCTGAAGACAAAGTTTTGTGGTCTCGTGTGTTCCCGTTCCGAAGGCCATGCGCGGCATGATTTCAATCACGATTTCATCCGGCCGATTTTCATGAGCGATCCAGGGCGGCTTCACGAGGATGTTCGGAGTCACCTGAACCGGCGTGAAATGTTTTCGCCAATTCGTGTTCCAATCCTCTTGAGGAATTTCCGTATACATCGGAGTTCCAATTTGATGGCCGAGCGCTCCGAGATTTTCAATGTAATTTTTTAAACGGGGTTTCGTTTTTTCGTCAATTTGTAATTTCGAAAAATATCCCTTGATTGCCTCTTTGGTTTCTATCGTTCCGCAGCTTCCAAGTTCGAAAAGGAAACTTTCCAGGAACTCGAATGAAGCCGGTTCGGAAGGAATCGTCACTTCGATCCATGTGTTTTCATTCTTCATAAATCAGATGCAGGAGAAGGGTTCCCACGCTTCCGAGGCTTTCGGGGCTGCATTTGTCTTCAGTATCTTGCAGGGTGTGGTAGTACGGATAATCGAAATCGATGATGTCGATTGCAGGGATACCGGCTTTAAGCAGTTCGAGGTGGTCATCGACCATTTCATATCCCGGGGAAAGGTCAAAAGCGGAAAGCCCGAGTTCAAGCGCTTTTCCCCAAACCTTGTCTACAATGTCCGGGGCGAACCGGTACGAATTCACTTCAACAGGGAAATGCAGATCCTTATCTCCGACGAAATCGAGCAGGATAGCGTATAGTGGAAGACAGGCCAGCTTTCTGCTTCCGGCAAAAAAGCGCGAGCCTTGGCACCACGTTTGGTTTTGTCCCTGCAGACCGGAATCCTCGCCGTCAAACAAAACAATATCCACTCCAACAGGCGGAGGATTGTTTTTCAGGACACGTGCAATTTCAAGCAAAACGGCAACACCCGAAGCGCCGTCATTCGCACCGATAATCGGTTTATTCCAGTTTTTCGGATTCGGATCGCTGTCCGCCCAGGGCCGCGTGTCCCAGTGGGCGCACAGAAGGATTCTTTTCTGACTGCTTCCGAAAGAGGCAATAACATTGGTCAGGGTGTTGGTTTGATGGCTTTTGGGATCGGAAAAGAGAAACGGCTGTAGAATCACGGTATCAGTTGATTTTTTAAATTCCCCGACAATATAATTCAAAGAGCGCTGATGTCCCTCTGACCCGGGATGGCGCGGTCCGAAAGCGCACTGTTTTTCAAGATATGCAAATGCACTTTTCGAATCGAATTCCGGAACACCGGCGTGCGTGTCTGCGAAAATAAGAACAACCAGCAATCCCGAAAAGAATATGAAAAAACGACTCCGAAAAATCATAAACAGTTGCTCCGTTTGTACTTTTCAATATAGAGAAAAAGAAAAGCTTTGTCAATCAAATCAGTAAATCAGCTTGATTTTTATGGAATAGTTTTCGTATTTTTAACTGTTCATTTCTTATCGATTACAGGAGAATCCGTATGAATAAAAATCAATTTATAAGGATATTGTTTTTTTCTGTTTTATGGATGTGTGTGTTCGGATGGGTCGTTCCCGAAGGAATCCGGGCAGGTTCTCCGGGGGGGCAGGAATCGTTTATCTATGTTCCTAATGCGGATGCCGATACATGGAAGTCCGCTCCCAAAGCACCATTTGACGTAAAGACATTTACAGGAGATACACAAAAAGGATTGATTATTTTTGGAGGTATTGAGGATAAACAGGGCGCATTTTTGGTTAATATCACCAACGGACAGTGGGAAATTATTGTGGATACTCCATTTCCCGTAAAAGGATCTACAGGAGATAACAGCTATGGCCCGATTGTTTTTGGCGGACCCGAGAACCGGCAGGTTGCGTATATGCGGAAATATTCGGACAATCTCTGGAACGAAGTGGCTCCGGCGCCTTTCGCAATTCGTGATATCGCTGGTGACAATCAATACGGACCCATCATTGCCGGCGGCCAGGACGGCAGAAAAGTAGCCTACATGCGGGATTACAATGCAAATAAATGGAATGTTCTGGCAGATGCACCTTTCGAAGTTCAGTTTATAACGGGCACAAGCGCCATGGGCATTATCATCATCGGCGGCCAGAACAACCGGCAGGTGGCCTATATGCGTAAATATTCTGATAATATTTGGAACCTCGTTGCGGAAGCGCCATTTCGTGTGACTGATATTGCAGGCACAAACGAAACCGGGCCTGTTGTTGTCGGTGGAGACAATCATCAGCAAATTGCCTATATGGGCAACTATTCGGATAACCGGTGGCGAATGGGCGCGAAATTGCCCAATGTCGGGTATCGAATCTCCGGATCCAATCTTGTGGGAATCGTGGTCGGCGGACTGCCTTCCTCAAAACCGAGAACCATTATCAAAAAGGTTTATAAGACGGCAGTGGTCGAATTTGAAGAACGCGGTGATCTCGGCATTCAGGATGCGGGTGCAATCATTGCCGAGTGGATGACGACTGCACTCAATAAAACCGAGGCTTTTGAAGTGTACGAGCGGCTTTCGTTGAATACACTTATGGAAGAGATCAAGCTGGGGCAGACCGGCCTCATGGACGAAGTTACGATTGCCGAGGTCGGACGGATTCGCGGAGTGCAGGCGATTGTTACGGGGAGTGTGAGTAAATTCGGAGACATCATTTCTGTAACCGCGAAAGTGATCGATGTGGCAACGGCAAAGATTATCCAGACCGCGGACATCAAGGTGAACAGTATCAATGCCATCTCTTCGGAGATCGACCGGCTCGCCTGGGAACTGGCAAAAGAGTAAGTGATTACACAATTCAGTCTGAAATACTTATAAAATGGCCTTTTTCTCTGATGGGATCAAGGCTATTTTCTTTTTAATATTTTAGGTGATTGTTTAAGAGAATAATTCGAGCAGTCGAGCCTTTGATAAAACAAGAAAAGGTAGCAAATAGTCTCATTGTTCATTCTTATTTTTATATGCCACTTTTTTTAGAAAAAAGTGGCGCCCCGCTTTCGCGGGATCAAGTTGTTGAAATATTTAAATTATGGAAGACAAAAAACATGCGGCTAACGATCCCGCTATTCCTATTATATTTTGTAATTATTGAAGCGGGATTCGAATACCGCGAAAAGTACATATTAATCCTGGCCTTTTTGCGGCCATGTTATTCTGATGTTTTCAGGATGACTGCTAAGGGGAGGGCGTCATTCCGCAAAATGCGGAATGGCGAAGGGGAAAGGTTAGGTGGACATACTTTTGAGCCTTTATCATAAATGTTTGAGCAAACTCAGGCATTGCAAAAAGGCCGATTCTTTTGGTTCTTTTCTTTTAAAGAAAAGAACAGAATATCCTTTGAGTGTAATGTGAAAAGCGTGTAATTGTTGAAGGTAATGGAATGATTTTAAACGGACAATCATGAGTGATAAGTAAGAAAAATATAGCGAATTCGACAAGGATTGATTTTGACATATCAACAAGCAGTTAAATATTTATTCGACCGAAGCGCGGGTGGGATGAAGCTGGGACTGGATCAGATCCGGGCGCTGATGGAGCGGTTGAACCATCCCGAGCAAAAATTCCCGTCGATTCATATTGCCGGGACCAACGGCAAAGGCTCAACGGCGGCAATACTGGAATCGATGCTTCGGGCGGCAGGATATAAAACAGGTTTGTACACGTCTCCCCATTTGGTGGACATGCGGGAAAGAATACTGATCCGTGGCAAACCGCTCTCAAAAAAAGCGGTCACCGGGATGGTCCGATTTCTGAAGCCGCATGCTGAAGCCGCAAACGCCTCTTTTTTTGAAATTCTTACCGCACTGGCGTTTCTTTATTTTGCCGATAATAACATTGATGTGGCTGTTCTCGAAACCGGCCTCGGCGGCAGGCTGGATGCGACGAATGTCGTCAAACCGATCCTGGCGATTCTCACTAAGATCGGCATGGATCATATGAACATTTTAGGAAACAATCTTAGTAAAATTGCCGGAGAAAAAGCGGGGATTCTCAAGTCCGGAGTTCAATGTATTTCCGGTACAAACAAGAGTGCGGCAAAAAAAATGTTATCCCGGATTGCTGATGAAAAAGAAGTTTCCATCCGGTTTTTAAAGGATGAAGTCCGAATCAAAAATATCCGCCTCACGGAAGAAGGGAGCTGGTTCGATTATCGTTCGGATCAATCCCGATATGATCAATTATATTTGAAGTTACTCGGCGAACATCAGATCGAAAATGGGGCATTGGCGCTTATGGCTGTGGATGCATTGAAAGAGGCGGGATGGTCGATTTCCGAAAAAGCGGTCAGACAGGGTCTGGAAAGCGTAATCTGGAAAGCCAGGCTTCAGATTCTTCAGAGGAATCCAACTCTTCTTTTAGATTCGGCGCACAATCCTCTGGGAATAGAATCTCTTGTCCGCGCATTGACATCGATTTTCAAATATAACCGGTTGATTCTTGTTTTCGGCGTGCTAAAAGACAAGGCGTATCAAACCATGGCCGAAAAGATCGTTCCTTTGGCCGATAGAATCTTTCTAACAAAACCGATGAGCGACCGGGTTCTCGATCCGGAAATATTATCCCGTTTATCAGTTTTTGCCAACAAATCCACGGAGGTCATTCCCGACATTCTGTCTGCATGGGAAAAGGCAGTCGCCATGGCCAGAAAAAACGATTTGGTCTGCGGCTGCGGTTCGATTTTTTTTGTTGGTGAGGTTTTACGTGTGTGGGAGAAGAAAAAAAAATCGCAATCATTCAATCAGTGATCAGATCGGATGCAGTCCCGGAAATTTTAGTCCCGTGGTTTCCTCGAATCCGTGCATGATATTAAATGCCTGAACCGCCTGACCGGCAGCCCCTTTCATCAAATTATCAATCGCACTGATAACAATTAAACGGTTCGAATCCGTATCTTTTTCGAACCCGATGTCGCAAAAATTTGTTCCGGCAAGCAGTTTCGGTTCGGGGAATCGGTAAATCCCTTCGCGTTCTTTCACGATGCGGATAAACGGTTCGCTGCCGTATTCTTCTCTATAGTATTTCCATATCTCTTTTTCTTCCAGATTATTTTTTAGAAAGACGTGGGAGGTTGCCAGAATACCGCGCACCATATCGATGGATGTGGCGGAGAAATGGATGTGAGGCTCTTTTCCGAAATTAAGTTCCTGAATCATCTCGGCGACGTGCCGGTGGCCGGCAGGTCTGTACGACCGGACGCACCCGCTTCTTTCCGGATGGTGGGAGCCCTCACTCACCTTATTTCCCCCTTCACTCGATCCTGCCTTTACTTCAACGACACTTCGATCCTCTTCAACCAGTCCGTTTTTAAAGAGCGGGTAGAGCGCGAGAATGGTGACGGTCGCGTTGCATCCAGCGCTTGAAATGTGGGTTGCGTTTTTCATCTCTTCGCGGTGGAGTTCCGGAATACCGTAAACGAATTTTTTTAGCCATTCGGGATGGGTGTGGTTCTGGCCGTACCATTTTTCGTAAGCCGTTTTGGATTTGAGACGGAAATCACCGCTCAGATCGATGATCTTTGGGGCCAGTTTGCTGAAATGGTCGATCAAATTCATCGAAGAGCCGTGTGGCATACAGAGAAAGATCAGATCACAGGGTTTGATTTCGGACTGCGAGTCGAATTTTAATTCGGTTTGTTTCCGAAGATTCGGATGCACTTTGTGGACAGATTTTCCGACAAATCGTTCGGAAGTTACCTGATTGATTTTCACATCGGGATGAAAGAGCAGGAGGCGGAGAAGCTCTCCTCCGGTGTAGCCAGATCCTCCGATAATTGAGATTTTGACTTGACTCATTACACTTCCTCGTTTGCGACTTTAAGGACGTAGTCGACAATCTTGCCGGGGATATCGACGCCGGTGGTCGTGATGCTGTTTTTAAATTCCATCGTGTAATTGACTTCATTGACCAGAAGACCACTCCGGGTTTCAAAAAGATCGATCGCTACAATACCTCCGCCTACGGCCTTGGCCGCTTTTAAAGAGAGGTCGCTGATTTCATCGGTAACCGGACATTGGGTAGGGATACCTCCTCTGGCAGTATTCGTAATCCAGTGATCGGAAGTTCTGTATATGGCAGCAATACATTCGTCCCCGACCACGAAACTCCGGATATCGCGTCCCTGTTTTTCAATATATTTTTGGATATAAAAAATCGAGTGATGATATGTTCCGAGTACGGCCTTGTGTTCGAGCAATGATTCTGCGGCATCCCTGTCGTTGACTTTTGAAAGAAGTCTTCCCCATGATCCAACCGCAGGTTTGAGGACAACAGGGTAACCCATTTCTTCAATGGCTTCAAGCGCGGATTTCTCCGTGAATGCAATACGTATTTCTGGCTGAGGGACCGCATGTTCGCTCAAAGCAATGGATGTCAGGAGCTTGTCCCCGCAGATCGTGGCGGTTTTGGATGTATTGATGCATTTGATTCCCTCACTCTCAAACAGCCGGAGTGCATGGAGAGCGCGGGAGTGGTTGATGCAGCGTTCCAGAACAACATCGACATGGTCGTGATTTTTCCCTAGTTGAAAAGTCAGGTCCCTGTCGTCGATCATGATTAAATCGACATCCGGTTTGGTTTGAAATACGTCGATGAGAAATTTTTCGTCTTTTCTGATGAGTGAATGTAAAAATCCGATTTTCATATTATTCCGCCTTATGTTCCTTACACCAGTCTACAATATGTTTTAATTCATCTTGATCGATAACACGGCTCTTTTTCCCCACAGCCTTGACCTTGTCGAGAACCATTTTCAATACGATTTCATCCAGATCCGATTCTCCGAGTTTGTCAAGTGCGTATGTGATCGAGCTGATTCCGGACATGTGCCCGAGAGCGATTTTTCTTTCCCGGCCGACAACTTCGGGATTGAGGCTTTCGTAATGAACCGGATCAATCGCAGCGGCCTGTGTGTGCACACCGGCGCAATGCGTAAACGCGTTTTCACCGGTAATTGGGAAATTAACAGGAATTGGCAGTCCCGAATACTCGCTCACCAGACGGTAAAGTTCGGGTATTTTTTCCAGTTTCCATTTGTTTTCAACATGAAAGTCGTTCTTTAAGACGGCCATCAGGGTTGCCATATCGACGAGGCCGGCCCGTTCTCCGAGACCGAGAACCGTTGTGTCGATAATGTCAGCTCCGGCCCGGAATCCATCCAGTGCATTGGCAAGCGCCAGACCCCTGTCGTTGTGACAATGAACAGCGATTTTCGGAGTGAGTTTTCTCTTTCGGAAAAGATCTTTTAATCTGGTAACAAAATCGTACATGTTGTTTTCCGTCCCCGGAATAAGAAATCCGGTCGTGTCCGCAATACTGATGACATCCGCACCGGCTTCGACTGCGGCAACGGCTGCTTTTTCGACATTGTTCCAGGGGGATCTTACCGTATCTTCAGGTGTGTAGCGGATGATGAGATCTGGTCTTTGTTCCTTGGCGTACCGAATAACATTTGTGATTTGCTCAATTGCTTCTTCAAGATTTTTGTTGAAAATGTGATTCAGCCGCTGATCCGAGACACAGTAAAAGATGCCGAGAAATTTCACACCGCATTCCAGAGCCAGATCCACATCTTTTTTTAACGAACGGGCATGGGCGCCTATAATGGCCCTGAAACCCAGATTGGCCAGTTGTTTTACTGTCTGATGGATTTCTTCGGTGACGACAGGATGGCCGGCTTCGATATAATCGACTCCGATGTTATCGAGTTGTTTGGCAATCGCCAGTTTGATGTGGGTATCAAAATAGACACCGGGGGACTGTTCTCCTTCCCGCAAGGTGGTATCGAGAATTTGCACCAAAACGATTTATTCTCCCCAGTCTTCTTCTTCCTGGGGTGCCTCGCTGAGTTCTTCAGGGTCCAGACCTGTGATTTCAAGTTCGGTGCCGCAATCAGAACATTCCAGCAGTTCTCCCAGAACAGCACCCTCTGAGAGTTTTATTTCCGCTCCGCAAACGGGACATTCTGCCATTGTTTTTCCCTCCGATGAAATATGAATACAGCTGTAAAAAAACATCTCATATTATTCAATAACTGTGAAGCTTTATATAATACATTTTTATTGAAAAGTCAAGTTTTTTGTTTATAATTTACGAGAAGGAGAAGTCACAATATTAAATTTTGGATTGAATTGAATTGGCAGGATTTTCGTTAGTATTTAAAAAATTTTTTATTGAAAATATAGCATCTTTTTTATTCATTACCGTGAACTGAGAAGATAAATTCCTCCAAGGATTACCAGCACACCACACACTTTTTTGAGAATTACGGCACCTTTGGAACGTTCGTTCCAGTTCAAATATTTCTGTACCATACTGGTGAATG
>CAZTZL010000001.1:109322-113148 GCA_964617625.1 uncultured bacterium | reverse complement strand
TATTCAAACCGCTCATTCGGAAATCGATGTCAATCTTATTGAAAATATCGCTAAAAAATTCTCGATCCAGGTGGGTCTCAAAGGATACATTCAGGCGTTTCAGCCGGAAGATTTCGAAAATAAATATGAGGACACTTTCTTTTATACGCTCTACGTGCAGGGTATCACCCCGGGCGGCGTTAAAATCCGCTGGTCCCATCTCGATGTCCATTACGGATACTGGCAGTATTATAACAATTATAATTCGGAACGGCTGGATAAAATCTCCCTGTCGCTCGAAAGAGAACTGCCGGTTTTCAATCGTCCCGGTCTGAAAATCCAGTCAGGCTACATCGATGATTTTACGCACGCGCAAGGCCTGACTTTGGCTTCGCATTACACATTCGGGCACATGCTTGATTTAAAATGGAATCATGTCCTGTTTTCTGCCGCTTACCTGAACACAAGTATCGGGCTGGATGATTACACACTGGTTCGGCTGCAGTTTTTCGATATATTCGGAACGGGGCTCATCGTCACAAAAAACCTGGATGAGAAACTGCAGTTCATCCCCGGCATCGATATTTCGATTCCGCTGTTTCATCCCGGCATACTGCTCATCGGAGAATGCAGGGAAAGTATCTTGTCCAATAAACATGAAAACTATCTGGCCGATCTTCCTTTTGAAGAAAAAATCGCTTTTCTGTATGGATTGCAGCTTCACTTTGGCGATCCTGCAAGAAACAATATCAGGATAAGACTGACGCACCGCAAATACGGCGAACATTTCAACGATGCGTACAGCAATTATAAATGCGATACATTTCAATACCGATTCCCGGAAGTGATGCACACGCGATATGACAACTGGCATCACTATCTTCAGCATGAAGGGGAATCCGAGGGATTGTCGGGTTCAATGATATTTGATCAATACTTTTTTGAGAAATTCTGTCTTCACGGCGATGTCGAATGGGTAAAAATAAACTGGAAGACCTCAGATAAAAGCGAAGAAAAAACATTTTTTGACTGTGCAGTTAAATATTTGTACGACGAACAAATCATTTTATCGCTTGGCGTGACCAATAAATTCATTTCCCAAGAATATTATCCGAAATGCTATATGACACCCTTGTTTGTACAAACCGACAAGATTAGTGCACGGATGAAAATTGAATTTGAGTTTTAAATCTTGGCGTGTAAGATAACAGCTTTTGTATTTTGGGAAAATGTTATAATTTTACAGTTAACCCATTGTGCAAAATTCTTTAGAAAATTATACAAATTCAATGATGTAAGTTATTATTATTTTGTCATTTCGAATCCCGAAACTTCGGGATGAGAAATCTAAATAGCAATTTTAAAAACTCAGATTTCTCGCTTCGCTCGAAATGACAGCTGTTACAGATATTTTTAAAAATTGACCTCATCACTTTTTCTGTTATGCACAACTGGTTAATTATTATTATCGATAATGTTTCCTATCCTTACATCAATCAAATTTTCAGTTTGCATTTTTCATTAATCGTGATTAATTTGTCGAAAGAATCTATCCCATTGGTTACTTATTGATCCAAATTAAATCTTTGAACGGAATTGTTTCTCATCAGCAAACGTGTGTATCGTAAATGAAAGGAAACAACCCATGCATTCGGAAAAATCAATTTTCGCAATCGTGCTCGGATATATTCTGTTTCTAACGGGCAATTGCCTTTTCGCAGATACGTATACAGTGGTCAATACCAACGATTCGGGAGCCGGATCGCTGCGGCAGGCCATAATCGATGCCAATGAACATGACGGAGAAGATGAAATTATATTTCAAATTCCTGCTGGAGACCCTGGTTATCGCGCTTCCGACGGAGTCTGGACCATCAAGCCACTTACGGTTCTTCCCACGATCAGCGATCACGGCTTGACCATCGACGGCGCGACCCAATCCCAGTTCATCGGAACCGACACCAACCCGGACGGACCCGAAATCGAACTGGATGGATCGCTGACTCCTCATTCCAATGGTTTCTATATTACAGGCAGCGGAACCACGATTTTTGAAATCATCATCAATCGGTTTTCGGAAAATTCAGGAATTTTTATGGATGGTGTGGACGGAGGGCGTATTTCGGGTTGCTATATCGGAACCGATGCAAAAGGAATGGCAAGGGCATCGAATAACTGCGGAATTATTCTTCATGATCACTCAAATTTTGTGAATGTGACACCCAGAGAAGACAAATTCAACATCGTTTCAGGAAATCCAAATGTGGGTATTTCTCTTAACGATTCCTGTAAACACAATATCATCCTTGGCAACCGGATCGGTGTGAACCGGACGTGTCAGGACACCCTTGGAAACGGAACCTACAACGGATATGGCGGTGTCAACATTGAAGATCAGAGCGACAGCAACATGGTGATAGAAAACTGGATTTGCGGTAACCGGCACGCGGGTGTCACTGTAACGGTCTCCAGCGGAAACACCATTACCGCCAATTTCATAGGGACCAATGAAGACTGGTCGCTTGATCTGGGAAATGTTCAGATCGGTGTGTTTATACGATCCGATTCTTACTCACAGGAAGAATCAAAAGAAAATACGGTCATTGGCAACCGGATCGGTTATAATGGATTGTATGGAGTCATGGTTGAGTATGAAAAAAGCTACGGCAATTTATTGAGTGAAAATAGAATATCCAAAAATGGCAGCCTTGGAATTTATCTCAGCAACGGTGCGAACGGAAATATCGCTCCGCCTGACATTATCACTGCATCCAATTCTGAAATTACAGGACAGGCGGTCGCTTTTCAAACCGTTGAGATTTTCTGCGATGAGAACAATGAAGGTCGTATCTTTCTGGGCAAAACAACCTCTGACGCGTCCGGTAATTTTACTTACACACCCGCTTCACCTCCTCCCCTGACTTTTATCACGGCGACAGCCACAGACGCAGATAACAACACATCCGCTTTCAGCGATCCGGTTCTATTGACAGGGACCCATGCAGACCGGAGAAGTGGACAGCCGGACAAGTTTTCTCTAAAACAGAATTTCCCGAATCCATTTAATCCGGAAACATCAATCACTTACAGTGTTCAAGAACCCTGCCGGGTTGTATTGAAGGTTTTTGATCTGCAGGGACGGGAAGTGTCCACTTTAGTGGATGCGGACAAACTGACCGGAGAGTACACCGTACAGTTTAATGCGAGCAAGATAGCGTCCGGGATTTATTTATATCAGATTCGCATGAAAAATTTTATCGGCGTGAAAAAGATGGTGATACTAGAATAAATGACAGTAAACCGAAAACCGGAAACCGGATGCAGGAAAATAAATTCCGGCTTATAAAAATATATTGAAAAAAACTATTTTCATTGAATCCATACTTCCTTTTCCATATACGATATTTATAATTTGCATTTTTCATTCCGCTTGGTTAATTTGTAAAAATCATTTTCTTTAACTATGCTCAATGTCCAATTCTCAATGTTAAATGCTCTGTAAATTCATATTCAATTTTATTGAACATTGATCACTTAGCATTTAGCATTGAACAATTTTTCAGGAGAAGTCAATGCAATACGGCTACTTCCATGACAAGAACAAAGAGTATGTCATCACCCGTCCTGATACGCCGCGGTCATGGAGCAACTATCTCGGCTCGACAGAATACGGAGCGATCATTACAAATAATGCAGGCGGATACAGTTTCTTTCAATCAGCGGCCCAGGGCCGGTTCACACGTTGGCGCGCCAACACACTTCCCATGGATCAGCCGGGACGGTATCTTTACATCCGGGACAGAGAATCGAAAGAATACTGGTCCGCTTCCTGGCAGCCGGTCGGCAA
>CAZTZL010000001.1:74038-109222 GCA_964617625.1 uncultured bacterium | reverse complement strand
ACGACAAAGACGCTCCGCAGTCCAAGCACACCTTTTTTGCGTTGACCGGCGCCGAGATTGCTGGATACGATACGGATCGGGATAAATTCATCGGCCCTTATCGCGGATACCAGAATCCGCTGATTGTGGAACAGGGCAAATGCAGCAATACCATCGCCGTGGGCGACAACGGCTGCGGTGTGCTTCAGGCGGATCTGGATCTGGCTCCCGGCGAATCCAAAGAAATGATGGTCATCATGGGGATCGGGCAGGCCGAAGATGAAGGTAAAAAAGCCGTCGAGGAATTCAGGGATTTATCAAAGGCCCGCGGGGAAATCGACCGGTTAAAAAAGTACTGGCACAATCGATTGGAAGGCTTGACGGTCGAAACACCTGATTCCGAATTCAACAGCATGTTAAACATGTGGAGCCCGTACAACTGCCTCATGACCTACGCCTGGTCGCGCGCAGCCAGTCTGATTTATGCAGGCGAGCGCGACGGTCTGGGATACCGCGATACGGTTCAGGATCTATTAGGCGTGCTACATACGATTCCGGAAGAAGCCGGAGAGCGTCTCGAGCTGATGATTACCGGACAGGCCGCAACCGGGGGCGCCATGCCTGTCGTAAAGCAGTTCGATCATCATCCCGGCAGAGAAAAATCTCCTGAAGAATCCGAGTACCGGTCAGACGATTCACTCTGGCTGTTTAATACGGTTCCGGCTTATGTGAAAGAGACCGGAGATCTCGCATTTTACGGCAAAGTTCTCCCATACGCGGATAAAGGAAAAGATACCGTACTCGACCATCTGCGCCGGGCTATCGAATTCAGCCTGGAACGTTCCGGAAACCACCATTTCCCGTTAGGGCTCTCCGCAGACTGGAACGACTGTCTTCAACTCGGGCAAAAGGGTGAATCCATATTCGTAGCGTTTCAGTTGCGGTATGGATTGAAAACCTATATCGACATCTGCGAACTGCTTAAAAAAAACAGCGAAGTGGATTGGGCCAGAGAACAATTGAAAACACTCGACAATAATCTTCACAAACACGCCTGGGATGGACAATGGTTCTTAAGAGCCTTCCGGGAAGACGGATTTAAATTCGGTGCTTCGGAAAGCAATGAAGGCAATATTTTCCTCAATCCACAAACTTGGGCGGTGTACAGTCAGCACCTTTCAAATGAACAAGCCGAGAATTTAATGGATGTCGTTCATGACCGTCTTGCCACCGAATACGGTTTGATGATCTGCGATCCTCCGTTTGAGAAAACCGATCTCGAAGTGGTCAAAGCCACTCTGTTCAATAAAGGGATGAAAGAGAACGGCGCTATCTTCTGTCACACACAGGGCTGGGCCGTCATCGCGGAAGCCATGATCGGCCATGGCGACCGTGCCTATCAATATTTTCGATCCTACATGCCCGCGGCCTTTAACACCCGGGCCGATCTGAGGGAAATCGAACCCTATGTGTACTGTCAATTCATCAACAGCAAAACCAGTCCCCGGTTCGGCGCCTCCCGTCTCCCCTGGCTGAGCGGTTCCGCCACCTGGTCCTACTATGCGGCCACGCAATACATACTGGGAATCCGGCCGGAATATGACGGCATCCGCATCGATCCCTGCGTTCCATCGGATTGGAAACAATTTACGGTGAACCGCCGGTTTCGGAATCGGATGCTCTATATTACAGTCCAAAATCCGGATAGAGTGAACAAAGGGGTGAAAGCAATTGCACTCAATGGGGAGAAAATAGAAGGGAATTTTATACAGAACGATTTGTTGAAAGAATCTAATTCCGTAGAAGTTATGATGGGATGAAAGTTTCAAGTTACCTGTTCGATTGTCATTTCGAATTCCTTATTTTCGGGATGAGAAATCTTAAAAACATGACTGTGACAAGATTTCTCGTTTCGCTCGAAATGACAAACATTAACGAATCAGACAATCATATGATAATCTAAAGGAGGATTTCATGGGTGATGTAACGGTTGGCAAATTGAAACTGAAAGAAAAGATCTCTTACGGATTTGGAGATCTGGCTTCCGTGCTTTACTGGCAGACATTCATGCTGTATTTCACCTTTTTTTATACCGATGTCTTTTTAATTCCTGCGAGTGTCGCGGCCACCATGTTTCTTGTAAGCCGAATCTGGGACGGCGTCAACGATCCGGTGATGGGTATGATCGCCGATCGCACAAAGACCCGCTGGGGGAAATTCCGACCCTATTTACTCTGGCTTTGCGTTCCATTTGCAATCGTTGGCGTACTCACTTTTACGGTACCCAATTTCGGCATGACCGGGAAAATGATCTGGGCCTATGCCACATTTATTGTGATCATGATGCTTTACACGGGCATCAATATTCCCTATACCGCGCTTCTGGGTGTGATTTCGCCAGATTCCAATGAACGCACAACGGTCTCATCCGTAAAATTCATATTCGCATTTGCCGCCGGCATTATCGTCTCTGCAACCCTTTTGCCGATGGTGAAAGCATTTGGCAAAGGCAATGACCCGCGCGGCTGGCAGCTATCGTTTGTCGTTTACGGAATTGCAGCCATTATTTTCTTTTTGATCGCCTTCAAGGGGACCCGCGAACGGGTTCAGCCGCCAAAAGCGCAGAAATCCTCGGTTAAAAAAGATCTGTTCGAACTCGTCACAAACGGCCCCTGGCTGATTCTCCTTGCAACGACGATCACATTTATCCTTTTCGTTGCCGTAAGAAGCAGTGTGACTGCCCATTATTTTAAATATGTGATTGGTGCACAGGAACTCTCTTTGCCATTTATTAAAACCAATACATACAGTTTTGAGACCCTCGTATCCGCATTCAATACCATTGGCCAGATTTCCTCTCTCCTCGGTGTGCTGATGGTCAGCTGGTTTGCAAGGATAGTCGGCAAGAAAAAGGCTTTTATCATTATTTTTATCATCGCCATTATCAGTACGGCTGCCTTTTATTTCTTGAGCGCCAAACAGCTTGCCCTGATTTATCTCTTCCAGATTACCGGTTCGTTGACCGGCGGACCCCTCAGTGTTTTGCTCTGGGCCATGTACGCGGACACAGCCGATTATGCGGAATGGAAGCGCGGGCGGCGGGCAACCGGCCTTGTTTTTTCAGCTTCGACAATGTCACAGAAATTCGGATGGGCATTCGGCGCTTTTGTCGCGTTGAATCTGATGTCCAAGGTTGGATTCGCTCCGAATCAGGCGCAGTCTGCCGAAAGCCTGAAAGGCCTTATTTTACTTTTCAGTTTGATACCTGCGGGGATGGGTGTGGTATCTATCATCATTGCTCTGATCTATCCATTAAATGATAAAAGAGTCGCGCAAATCTCCGCCGATCTTGAGAATCGCCGCAAGGCAATCGGGGAAGAAATTTAAAAATCCTAAACACTTATATTTGGCCCGGATTACTGCTATTTTGTGATCCGGGTTTTTAATAAATTGAATGACCAATAATGAATAATGATTTTCGATGTAAACTGAATTTGTTGTAAACTTCGTAAATCGTACAACATTATTTATAATTCGGAAATTAAAAAGATCATTCATAAATCATAAGGAAACATGACAATGCAATACGGCTTTTTCGACGATAAAAATAAAGAGTACGTCATCACCCACCCTGACACACCTCGGCCCTGGAGCAATTATCTGGGATCGACCGAATACGGTGCGATTATTACCAATAACGGCGGAGGATACAGTTTCTATAAATCTGCTGCGCAGGGCCGGTTTATGCGGATGCGTTTCAACAGCGTCCCTCTCGATCAACCCGGTCGATATATCTACATTCATGACAAAGTCTCCGGAGATTACTGGTCGGCCACATGGCAGCCTGTCGGCAAGCCGCTGGACAAGTATGAATCCGAATGCCGGCACGGTACCGCGTATACGATTATAAAATCAAAATACATGAACATTCTGACGGAAACGCTCTATTTCGTTCCGATGGGTGAATCATTTGAATGCTGGCAGATAAAAATGACGAACGATGGCAAAGAAAAACGTTCCCTCCGTCTGTTCACTTTTGTAGAATATGCGTGCAATTGGAGTGCGCAGGATGACTTGAATAATCTTCAGTACACCCAATATATTGCCTCAATGGATTGTATTGATGGAATCATCGATCACGGCACCAACATTCATCTTCCCTCTATGCCTGACAATTTCGAGGAAAAAGACCAGGGTCGTTATACCTTTATGGGAATCATCGGCGCAAAAGTGACGGGATTCGATACCGATCTGGAAACGTTTTTGGGTCCGTACCGCACTTATGCCAATCCGCTTGTCGTGGAAAACGGAGAATGCACAAACAGCAAAGCTGCCGGGGACAATCCGTGCGGCACACTTCAAATGGATCTGGATTTGAATCCCGGAGAAAGCAAAACCCTCACCGTCATTCTCGGTATCGGACAAGCGAATATAAAAGGGCGGCAGGCAATACGGAAATACAGCGCCTCTGGGAAAGTCGATACTTCCTTTCATGAACTTAAAAACTACTGGCACGAACGGCTTCAGGGATTCTCTGCCGAAACACCGGATCCGGAACTGAACAGCATGCTGAATATGTGGAGTCCGTTTAACTGCCTGATCACCTATTCATGGTCGCGTGCTGCCAGCCTCGTCTATGCGGGTGCAAGAGACGGACTCGGTTACAGGGACACTCTTCAGGATTTGATCGGCGTCATGCATCTTATTCCTGATGAAGCGGTGAAGAGGCTGGAATTGATGATCACAGGCCAGGTCTCTTCCGGCGGCGCCATACCAGTGGTTAAACCCTTCTCGCACCGTCCAGGACAGGAAAAACCTCCTGTTGACGACGCGTACAGATCGGATGACTGTCTCTGGCTTTTTAATACCATTCCAATCTATGTCAAAGAAACCGGGGATCTTTCATTCTATGATAAAATCCTCCCCTATGCGGATCAGGGAAAAGATACCGTTCTGGGACACATGAAACGGGCCATGGAGTTCAGCATTAAACATTCAGGAAAACACGGCCTCCCCTGCGGCCTATCCGCAGACTGGAACGACTGCCTTCGGCTGGGCTATCACGGCGAATCGGTCTTTGTCGCATTTCAATTGCGATATGCACTGATGACCTACGTCGGAATCTGTACGTTGCTAAAAAAATCCTCTGAAGTCGAATGGGCGGAAAACCACTTAATACAACTCGATAAAAATCTGAACAAACATGGCTGGGATGGAGACTGGTTCATTCGTGCCATTACCGAAGAGGGCATGAAATTAGGTTCCAAAGAAAACGAAGAAGGATCGATTTTCATGAATGCCCAGACATGGGCTGTTTACAGCAGCCATGCTTCAAAAGACCAGTCAGAAAAATGTTTGAATTCTTTGAATAAATTTCTGTCCACAGAATATGGCATCATGCTTTGCGATCCTCCTTTTGATAAGACTGATCCCAAGATCGTACGCGCCACTTTTTTCAACAAGGGAATGAAAGAAAATGCAGGGATTTTCTGCCACACGCAGGGATGGGCGGTCATTGCGGAAACCCTGCTCGGTCACGGAAATCAGGCATATCAGTACTTTCGCGCTTTTATGCCCTCCAGATACAATACCAAAGCGGAAATCCGCCAGATCGAGCCTTACGTGTATTGCCAGTCCACACACAGCAAAGCCAGTCCAAGATATGGCACTTCCCGCCTGCCCTGGCTGAGCGGATCAGCCACCTGGGCCTATTACGCTGCGACACAGTATATCCTGGGAATTCAGCCCGATTATCATGGTCTTCGTATCGATCCGTGTATTCCCGAAAATTGGAAAGAAATCACAATCTCCCGCCGGTTCAGGCAAAAAAAAATCAACATCAGGATAGACAATTCAGCAGGTGTACAAAAAGGTGTGAAAAAGCTCATTCTGAATCAGGAAGAATTGGAATCTAATCTGATCCCGCTGGAAAAGATGAGGGATGTCAATGAGGTCCGCGTGGTAATGGGGTAAAATTACGATTTAGTGGATCTGTATCAAAAGTAAATTTTTCGTGTCATTCCTGTCCCGTATCAAGTACAGGATAAACTCCTGCAGGAATCTCGTAATATTTTTGCTATTAAGAGATTCCGGGACAAGCCCGGGAGAACAATACTTCTTTGTTTCGGCCTTTTTTAATAAAGTCCCATCAAAAAAATCAATATACAAGTGTCTTTATCTGTACTGAAACGATATGCGCGACAATGCCAATTACTAATCCGGAAAGAAGGGACGATAAAAGCAGAAGAGGTATCAGTGAAAAAAGTGAAGGTTGGCGGATGAATAAAAAGTAAGCCACAGCAATTTGAGTCAGATTGTGACACAGTGCACCGAATATACTGACACCGATCAAGCTGAAATATTTTTCAAAACATCTAAAAATCAGCCACATTCCCAAACACGCTGCAATACTGCCTAAAAACGAAAGCCAGAAAGTAATCTGAAAAAGCCTTCCTAAAATCAGACTGCTCAGAAAAACCCGAAGCACAACAATCAAAAACGCTTCGCGTATCCCCCACCATTTTAAAGCCAAAATGGTTGCCAGATTGGCCAGTCCCAGACGAATCCACGGCATGGGATTGGGAATGGCTGTTTCCAGAGCGGACAATATCGCTGCCATTGCCACGAGTAATCCGATTCTTGCAGTTTTGATTAACAAATACTGTCTCTCCTACATTGTCATACCGTCTATCGTATTTCCGCGGCTGCCTTCGATCCGGATCAATAGTTTATTGGGAATACAGACAATGATATCACCAGACTTGCTGATCTTCCCCATCTTTTTACAAAGTTGAAGCGGGCAGGGCGCACTTTCGATCCAGACTTTTCCATGTTCGATTCTGACCACTGTTTCGCCTATATCGCCCTGGACTTTAATTGTCCTGTCTTCAAAAATCCGGAAATGATACCGTTCCTGATTATCCACAAATATGGAAACTGCCTGCCCTGCGTTTGTCGAAGATCGAATCGAAAACACACCAACAAAAAAGCCGACAAGAATTATAACAGTTAGAATATAGTCGCCGATTTTGAGTATTTTGAAAAAACGTATCATATTTTTTTACTCAAAAAGAAAGGGCTTTTCAGCCCTATTATATCAATATGCTTTTGCACAAATAATTTTAACGTAACAATTGAACCGTTTTTTGAAACACCTCTTCCGGTAATATAAGTTCCATACAGGTTTCTTCGCAGTCATTCATGAAGCATCCCTTGCACTCTTTGGGCGGTTCGACAATCACACCCCGTCCGTACAGATCAAATTCATGCCTGTTAAAAATATTGTTGAACAAGACCACTTTTTTCTTTAATCCCAAAGCGATGTGGAGAGCCATGGTCACTGCGGTGACGATCAGATCACACTGATTCATCAGGTCGATAAACACCTGGAGAGAATAGTGCCCCAGGTACTGTCCCCCGCTCTTTTTTGCCAGACGCTGATTTTTCTCATCTTCCTGTTTCCCGCCCAGAAAGAGCACTTCGTAACCATTGTTAATCAACATTTCGGCCAGCCGGATCCAGTGGGATTCAGGCCACAATCGCGATTTCCATCGAATGCCGCACCCGGTGTTGAGACCGACAATCTTTTTATCTTTCGAAAGATTCCAGGTTTGTTCCTGTCGGGCATTCAGTATATATTCTTCTCCCTGAAATTTGAATCCGCTGATTTCGAAGATCTCTTCCATGTAACTTTTTGTGTTTTTCCTGTTTTCATCATCAAACAATCCGGTGATCCACTTTTGTCTGGCCGGATCATCAAGAGGATAAGAATTCCCGTTTTTAAGAACGAATCCTTTTTTTGTATCGGCTTGTATGATATTGGCCAGCGCGCATGCTTCCCGGTCTTTGTCCAGATTATAAAGAGTATCGAATTGCATCTGTTTTAGCACTTCGATATCCTGCGGAATGAACCTGTACACTCTGTCGATTTGATCCGGAAGAATTTCAGGTGTATTCGTAAGCCAGTGCATTTTTGCCTGCGGGTGGACTTCCTTCAATTTATGAAGAAGCGGCGTTGTCCGGATCACATCACCAATGGCGCCAAGCTTGATAATCAGGATCTGTTCTTTGACAGGATCATAATAGGAACAATCTTCACAGTGCGCACCGTGTTCCTTGTGAGGGTGGCACGGAATATCTCCCCTGAATTGCCTGCAGTCTTCATGAATAACCATTCACACTCCTCATTATGCTAAAACACTGGTCAGAGCAATGGAACTCACCCAGGCTTGTGCATGCTCTGCCCTGGAAATCAAGGATACTGGAATTTTTGCGCCGACAATGACGCCGCATATTCTCGCTCCGGCAAGATAGACCAGTCCTTTGGCCAGTATGTTTCCGCATGACACATCCGGAATGAGAAGAACATCCGGGTCACCCGCCACCTTGCTCGGATATTTCTTGATATCAGCAGATTCCCTGGAAAATGCAATATCCAGTGCCATCGGGCCTTCGACAATGACATTTCCAAATTTTCCTTCTTCTGTCATTCGAACAAGCTGATCCGCATCCAGTGTTTCCGGAAAAGCGGGATTGATTTTTTCAGTAGCGGAAAGAATAGCTATTTTTATGGGATCCACACCAAGTCTTCTCAGCACCTGAATGGCATTCTGGAGAATACCAATTTTCTGCTCCAGTGTGGGACGAATCACCATACCGCTGTCTGTAATTAAAATTAATTTATGATATGCGGGAATCTCCATGATTCCAACATGGCTGAGCAATTGACCGGATCGCAGATCGTATTTTTTATTCAGAATCGCTTTTAATAGAATTGGGGTGAGGATATTTCCTTTCATGACGGCATCGGCTTCGCCTTTATGCACCAGTTCTGCAGCCTTTCTGGCAATTTTCTGATTATCAATAATATCATATATCGGCAGATGCTTTATATCCAGTTCAATCTCCCGGGCAAAACGAATGATTTCTTTTTTATTTCCGATCAAAACGGGTGTCATGATATCCAGATCCTGGGCCGTTTGAATCGCTTTCAGAATGGACAATCCGTGTGCGCCGGCGACTGCAAAACGTTTCGGTCCCCGCTTTTGCGCCATTTCAACAATACTTTGAAGTTTTGTCAACATCCCAAACCCTCACTTATGAAAATGATGTGGAAGAACAAACCATGGATTTTACTTCTTTAACTTTTTGAACAAGTTCCTGCGTAGCGTTCTCAATATCATTTCGGCCCATGATCGCTGAAATCACGGCAACGCCGTCACAGCCGGCCCGAATGACGGAATCCAGATTTTGAATAGTAATACCGCCGATTCCAATTAATGGTTTGTTCGTCATTTCGCGGATTTGCCGGATCAGTTCGATCCCACCCATTTCCGCATCCATTTTTGTTTTCGTGGGATAAACCGCGCCGACGCCGAAATAGTCCGCATTGTTTACATTTTCAAATTCATCCATACTGCTCACCGAACCGCCGATGAACAGTTTTCCCTTTGAAAGTTCCCGGGCTTGATTTACGTCCATGTCTTCCTGTCCCAGATGTACTCCATCCGCCCGAACCTCTATTGCGATGTCCACACAATCGTTGATTATAAATGGAATTGAATAGGCGGATGTCAGCTGTCTGATTTTTACAGCCGTGTTATAAAAATTTTGTTCTCCAGATTTTTTATCTCGGTATTGAATTATACCTGCCCCTCCCAGAATCATCCCTTCCGCAAACGATTGAACGGAACGGTTTCCGACCCATTCCTGATCGATAATCGCATAGACCGACCAGTCAATATTTTGTAGATGGAATGACATCGATAAAACTCTACAGCTTTAATTTTTTTAGAATGAGATTGGCAACACGCTCGCCGCTGAGCAGCATGCCTCCGAATATCGGCCCCATTCTCGGCCCGCCGACGACAGCGCCGACAGCCATACCGGTGACGTAGACATTCGGAAAAACTTCTCCCGCGCGTTCGACAACGAATTTTTCGCCCTGTTCGGCCCACATGGACTTTTCGCCAACGACCTCTTTCGATTCCGTGTGAAGCGGACCCACTTTTTTCTGTATGATATTGATAACTTCAGCCGCATGACCCGTGGCATCAATCACAAATTTCGATCCGATGGTTACCGGATCCACATGCAGACCGGACATCTCGATCGGTGTCAGATTAATCACGAGACCGCACACTTTCCCCTCTTTGGCGACCACATCTTCTACGTGAATTAAATTGAATATCTTTCCTCCGGCATCCATGACCTTGCCGATCAGCTTGGCTACGCTTTCCACGGAATCGGCCACGTAATATTGATCGTCGTACTTTTCACTGGATATTTCGAATGTATCCAAAATTCTTTTGGCTTCTTTCTGTACGACAATAACATTATATCCGACACCACCTCCCCACATGCCGCCTCCTATGCTCAGTTTTCTCTCGAAAAGAGCAACTTTGGCGCCGCCTTTTGCCAAGGCATAGGCCGCAACAAGGCCCGACGGCCCGCCCCCGACAATGGCCACATCCAATTCGAGCATGCTGAGAAATTTATTCGTAAATGTTTTAATGATCGCTTCGGTTACTTTTGTTTCACTGATTGCCACAAATCTTCTCCATTTTAATCCAATGTCAATTTAATTTAACCTGAAAAATTTATTTCTACCTTAAGCGGACTGTTTAGATAAATTTTTCACGTTTATCCCGAATCTCTACGCGCCTGTCCCGAACTTGTTTCGGGGAAGCGCATATTTATAAACAGATCGGGTTAAAACTCAATTCCTTCCCGTGCCGGAACTCCTTTTTGAAAAGGATGTTTGATTTCTTCTATTTGACTGACTAAATCCGCCAGAGCAATGACTTCCGAATACGCGTTCCGGCCCGTTAAAACCAGCTCGACCTGATCCGGTTTTTGTCGAATTAAAGATAACAATTCTTCCAGCGGAATCAAACCAAAATCAACCGCCACGTGAATTTCATCCAGAATGATTAAATCGTACTGGCACTGCAGGATCGCCTTTTTGGCCCGTTCCAATCCTTTCAATGCAAGTTCCATATCCTTTTCGGATGGATTTCCTTTTTTCACGAATGTCGGCAGTCCATACTGCTCGACGACAAAATTGGACAGGTGTTTTGCACTCTGGATTTCTCCGTATTTCTCATCACCTTTCATGAATTGGATCATAATCACTTTCCATCCGTGTCCCAATGCTCGCAATGCCAGCCCGAACGCGGCAGTGGTCTTCCCTTTTCCAGGTCCCGTATAGACATGGATCAATCTTTTTGATTTTTTTTCAGTCCGGGTCAATCGAACTCGCTTTCAATTTATGAGACACCATTCGCGCAGCGAGTAATATTGAATAAAATTTTGAATCGTCATCATCTGCCCGCGAAGTCAGGACAGCCGGAGCCTTCGCGCCAACCACGACCGAGGCCGTATTTCCGTTTGCAAAAAGAGTAAGACTCTTGTAAAACGTATTGGCCGTCTCAATGTTGGGAAACAGAAGAATGTCCGATTCGCCATTGATAGGACTCTCCAGCCCCTTGATTTCGCAGTGTTTTTTAGACAATGCCACATCCAGCGCCAGGGGACCGTCCACGATAGCACCGGTGATCTGCTTCCGTTCTGCCATCGCCTTGATTACAGCCGCATCAACCGAGGACTGCAGCTTGAAACTGATCTTTTCGACCGCGGATACCAGAGCAGCTTTCGGAGTTTCAATGCCGAGCGAATGGGCCACCTGAATGGCATATTTTAAAATCTGAACTTTTTCATCCAAATTGGGATTGGGGATAATAGCAGCGTCCGAAACAAGAATCAGTTTGGGATAGGTGGACACTTCCATCACAGCCACGTGTGTGAGTAATCCATCTTTAGGAACAAGTCCCGTTTCTTTATCTAAAATCGCTTTCATGAATGTGGCCGTTCCCATCAATCCCTTCATCAGAAAATCGGCTTTGCCGTCATGAACGAGCTGAACGGTCAAACGCGCGCAATCGGCCTCATTTTCAGCATGAACCACCTGGACCATCTGTGCAAATTCAATACTGTGCGCTTTTGCTATTGCGTCGATCTTGTCCTGCGATCCCACAAGAATGACCTGTATCACTCCCTCCAAAACAGCTCGCGCAATGGCGTGAACCGTGGCAGGATCTTCTCCAGATGCCACGGCCATCGTCGTCCGGGGATCCCCTTTAACTGCGGTGAGTAAATCCGCTAACCTTCTCATCGGTTCCACAAAAACGAACCTCCATCATTTATTTTAATATTCTAAAACACACTTCGTGTTTTTTAGTGCTTTCATTGCCCCTTGTGCCAGAGCCAGCATTTCATCTTCTCCAGGATAGATCAGTATCCTTCCAATCCAGGAGATCCTTTCCCGGATCAAGCGAACGAATTCTTTATCTCTTGCAAGACCGCCGGTCAGGACAATGCCATCCACGTGACCTTTCAAGACGGCAGCCATACTGCCGACTGTTTTAGCGACCTGATAGGCCATGGCTCCCACGATCAATCGGGCGTGTGCATCCCCGGCTTTCATCCGGCTTTCGATTTTCTTCATATCATTGGTGCCCAGATAAGCAACAATGCCACCCTGACCGACAAGCATCTTTTTTATCTCTTCGTAACTGTATTTTTCGGAAAAACAAAGCTCTGCAAGTTGTCCGGAGGGCAACCCTCCTGCCCTTTCCGGGCCAAATGGACCGTCTCCGTCGAGCGCGTTATTGACATCGACTACTCTGCCGTTTATGTGACATCCAACGGAGATACCACCTCCCAGATGGACGACAATCAAATTGATTTTTTTGTATGGTTTACCCAAATCGAACGCAGCTTGCCGGGCAACCGCTTTTTGATTGAGCGCATGAAAAATACTGCGTCTCTCGATTGTCGGATGCCCTGAAATTCTGGCCAGTGATTCCATTTCATCCACGACCACCGGGTCCACGATAAATGCGGGAATCCCGAGCGCTTTCCCCAGACGATGGGCGATGATTCCTCCTAAATTGGAAGCATGTTCACCGCGTTTTGCTGTATTGAGATCTTTCAGCATTTTCTGATTAACCGCATATGTTCCGCCGGGAATCGGCCTGAGCAGTCCGCCTCTGCCGACAACACTGTCCAATTTTTTAAGATCGACATTATTTCCATCCAAAATTTTCCTGATTATTTGAAGTCGATAGTTTAGCTGATCGATAATTCGTTTGAATTGGGATAATTCATCCGTGGAATGCTTAATTGAATTTGAAAAGATTGCTTCCCCATCACTGAAGACCGCTATTTTTGTGGATGTAGATCCGGGATTGATCACCAGTATACGGTAAAGCCGTTTCATGTTCGTTCTCTTCGATAATGTCGAACTTTTTCTTTTCCGCGCAGCACACGCAGCACCCCCAAAGCCATCGCTTCCATTTCATGTTC
The DNA here is from genome assembly GCA_964617625.1 of uncultured bacterium. Lineage (GTDB taxonomy): Bacteria > Zhuqueibacterota > QNDG01 > QNDG01 > DSAB01 > CAZTZL01. The sequence goes on along the minus strand of CAZTZL010000001.1, from coordinate 95,878 downwards.
ACCCGGGTAAATCCGAATCGGTGCAATAAAGGAAACCCGCTTTTTGATCCACCCAACAAGTATTAAGGAATGGGCCATACCGCCCGTCAGAAGAATCGCATCAACCTTTCCATTTAGAACGGTAGACATGGCGCCGATTTCTTTTGCGATTTGATATGCCATGGCTTGATACACCAATTTGGCTTGTGAATCTCCCTGCTGTATTCGTTGTTCAACTTCCCGACTGTCATTGGTTCCCAGATAGGCGGCCATTCCCCCATTGCCGACTAATCTCTTTTTCATTTCCGGGTAGGTTTTCTCTCCAGAATAGCAGAGTTTCGCCAGCGAACTGACCGGCAGCGTCCCCGATCTTTCAGGCGAAAACGGTCCTTCTTCATTGGCATTGTTCACATCGATAATACGCCCCTTGCAAATCGGGCAGATCGAAATACCGCCTCCCAGATGTACTGCAATAAAATTGAGTTCTCCGATGGATTTTCCCAGTTCTTTTGAAGCCTGATGAGCCACTGCGCGGATATTCAACGCGTGGGCAAGGCACTTTCTCTGAATTTCGGGAATTCCGGAAATTCTGGCTACCGGCTCCATTTCATCGACCGAAACCGGGTCCACAAAAAAGGCCTTTATATTTGCTTGTTTTGCGATGTGCGAGGCAAGAAAGACAGCGATATTGGAAATATGTTCAGTCTGCACGTTTCCATCCCGGATATCCTGAAGCACGTCTTCTGATATCTCGTAGGTCCCGCTTTTCAACGGACGAAACGGTCCGCCTCTGCCGACTACAGCAGAAAGTGATTTGATGTTCAAATTTTTCTTATCTAAAATTGATTCAATATCTCTCAATCTCATTTCATACTGATCCATGACATGTGAAAAATGATTTAAATCATCATGAGAGTACTGAATTTTCTCTTCCCAGACAGATTTTTCGTCCTCAAAAAAAGCAACTTTGGTTGAGGTTGAACCAGGATTGATGATTAGAATGCGAACCATAAGCAGGATTTCAGGTTTGATTGCGTCCCAATTGAAACGCTTTGATATTGATTGCGGCTGAATCTTTGGATAATCGCTCTTTTATGGTTCCCTCCCAAATCGATTCAGCGATCCCGAGTGGTTTGGAAAGTATCCCTAAAAGAATGGTATTGGCAACTCTTGAATCGCCCAACTCTTCCGCCCTTTTAGCTGCGTTGATGGATTGAACATGCAAAATTCTTTTTCGTACACTTTCGATTGGTTCATCCGGATAGTGGTACGCTTTTTGAGAAGCAATCGGTGGAACGAGCCGTTTTTCGTCGATAACTACAAAACCATCCTTCTTTAGAAAATGGACCCACCGCAGGGCCTCGGCTGGTTCGAAGGCAAGAAGAATATCAGCCTTTCCTTCCTGAATCAGCGGAGAATAGATTTTTTTGCCTATTCTGACATGGCTCGATACAACACCGCCGCGCTGTGCCATGCCGTGCACTTCGCTCTTCTTCACATCGTAACCTGCTTTTATCGCCACTTCGGAAAGTAATTCGCTGGCAAACAGAATGCCCTGTCCGCCTACACCGACAATAAGAATGTCCATTTTCTGTTTCATAAAATTTTATCGACTATTTTACTTGTCTGATTGCTTCCACCGGACAAACCTGAGCACATACCGAACATCCCGTGCAAAGGACAGGATCGATCCGAGATTGGGTCAATCCTTTTTTTGTTTTTTGATCCGATTCGCTAATCGCCGGACAGCTGACCTTGAAGCAGGTGTGACATCCGATACATCGATCGGGATCAACCCGAAACGGTTTCTGTCGAACCATTTTTCTCATTTCGGGAGGATAGAGCGCACACGGACGATTGGTGATCACCACGGAAAGTTCATTGGAATTCAGCTCTTCTTTAAGGACCGCTTTGGTCTCTTCGATCCGGTAGGGATCAACCACTTTAATGCGTTTGACGCCCAAAGCCTGGCATATTTTCGCCAGATCGGCTTTCAAACCTTTTGATCCTGTCAGGTTTTTTCCGGTTCCGGGATGATGCTGTCCGCCGGTCATGGCCGTGATCCGGTTGTCAAGAATAATGATCGTGATTCCTGCATTATCATTGACAGCATTAAGAAGTCCGGTCAGTCCCGAGTGCAGGAAAGTGGAATCCCCGATCGTCGCCACGATATACTTTCCGCTTCCCTTTGCCTTGGCCATACCGACTGCTACGCCAATGGACGCCCCCATTTCCACGCATGTATCACCGGCTTCGAGCGGAGGAAGCACTCCGAGGGTATAACAACCAATATCTGTGGTAATGACCGGCTTGAGCTTCCTGAGCGCGTAATAAAGCCCTCTGTGCGGACATCCGGGGCAAAAAATCGGTGGACGCGGAATGACTTCTTCCTTTACTGTGGAGAACCTATTTTTCTTGATGATTCCGGCTTTAATGAATCCGTTTTCCACAATTTCGGGAGACAATTCGCCAAGATTGGTCCAATAGGTTTTGCCTTCACACTGAATTGCATTGGTCTTTAACTGTTCTTCAATGAATGGCTCCAATTCTTCAATTACAAGTAATCGTTTAACTGAACCGGCAAAAGACCGAATTTTTTTTATGGGTAACGGATAGCTCATTCCAAGCTTGAATGCAGAAGCGTTTGGTAAAATTTCTTTCACGTACTGATAGGCAATGCCGTTTGTGATAATCCCAATATCCGAATTTTCAATTTCAATCCGATTGATATCCGTTTTTTCTGAGAATTCCTGCAATTTTTGCAATCGTTCAGCGGCCCATACATGGCGTACGCGCGCATGTGCAGGCAGAACAACGAATTTTTTTGGGTTCTTTTCGAATCCTTTTATTGCATATTCCTGCCGCTTACTGATATGAACAATCGTTTTCGAATGACAAATCCGTGTCGTCATGCGAAACAGGACAGGTACATCGAACTGTGTACTGATATTGAGAGAGACACCAATCAAATCCTTGACTTCCTGACTGTCCGAGGGCTCTATACATGGATAACCTGCGAATTTGGCATAATAGCGGTTGTCCTGTTCGTTTTGAGAGGAATGCATGCCAGGATCATCTGCGCTGACTACAATGAGACCACCCGGAGCGCCAATAAGGCTCATGGACATAAATGGATCGGCTGCCACATTGAGTCCGACATGCTTCATAGCCACCAGTGACCTTGCGCCTTGAAATGTTGCGCCCATGGCCACTTCAAAAGCCACTTTCTCGTTCGGTGACCATTCACTGTAAATTTCAGGATATTGAGAGATATTTTCGAGTATTTCAGTACTTGGAGTCCCGGGATACGCCGTGGCCACGTGGATTCCAAACTCATAACATCCACGTGCGACTGCTTCGTTGCCGGATAATAAAATAGTATTATTTTTCTTATCAGACATATTTATTCTGAATCTTTTCCAAACGCCTGTTCCATCTTCAAAAGACGGGTCCAGTTTCGATCTACTTCTTTTTGTATAAAATCAACTTCCGTTTTATCCAAATGTCGAAACCGCCCCTGCAATTTAAGATATTCCGAAACTGGTTGAGGTTTTGCTATTTTTTTATTGATACTATAAATTCCATTTTCGACTTCGTAAATAGGAAACACATTGGACTGCGTAGCCAACCTGGCTATTTTGACCGTAATGTCCGGTGAATGTTTCCAGCCTGTCGGACAGGGTGCATACAAATGAATAAATTTTGTCCCCTGAATTTCTTTTGCTTTTCTCAGCTTTTTAATCAAATCTTCAGGAAATGCAATATTGGCAGTTGCACAATAAGGAATTTGATGTGCTACCATGATTTCCATAATATTCTTTTTCGGACCTTTTTTATAGTGTTTTACAGGCGTCGTCGTTGTCCAGGCACCATGAGGTGTTGCTGATGATCGCTGGATTCCTGTATTCATATAGGCTTCATTATCATAAACAATATAAATAAGATGATCCCCTCTTTCTGCCGCACCGGAAAGAGACTGCAACCCAATATCAAACGTACCTCCGTCACCTGCCCATGCAAGAGCCGTAATATCAGTTTTACCCAACTGCTGCAGTGCGTGGCTGACTCCGGAAGATGTTGATGCCGCTGTCTCAAATGCGCAGTGATATATTGGAACACCGGCTGCCGAATATGGAAAAGGACCATCTATTACGGCCCAGCAGCATGCAGGGATGGATGTAATTGTCTTCCTTCCAAGGGCTTTCAAGGCATAGCGCATGGCCAAAGCGGCACCGCATCCCTGACATGCCAGATGCCCGGGTGACATGATTTCTTCTTCTGGCAAAGTCAGTTTGATCTTTTTTTGTTTCTTTAATGTGTCTGACCCGTTCATTTCTTCACTCCAATCCAGATTAAATCCTTCGGATCGTTATTCTGCATATATGCTACCATAGATTCAATATTCATTATCGAAACATCTCTCCCGCCTAACCCCGCAATGAAACCAAACAATGGAATATCCAAACCGTACATTGCGGATTTTAATTCAGTAAAAAACGGACCTTCCTGGCCAAACGAAATCGCCCTGTCAATGACACCAACCGCCTTTGTATTTGAAAGTACCTTTCGAATATTTTCTTTCGGAAAGGGACGCAAGTACCTTATCTTTAAATTGCCGACCTTGAGTCCTTTTTGCCGCATTCTATCTACAGACTCCTTGGCGGTTCCCGCGATTGTACCATAATCGACCATAATCAGATCCGCATCATCGCATTTATAGGTCTCAATTAAATCGTACTTTTTTCCAAATAGTTGTTTAAACTCATTTCCGACCTGCTTGATCACACTCTTTGCTTTTTCTTGAGACTGATGCATTTTATACGAAAATTCATAATAGTATTCAGGAGAAGTCAACGCACCAAACGATCGGGGATTTTCGACATCCAATTTAATTTCAGGATGATATTCGGGCAAAAATTGATCGATTGTTTCTTGATTATACATATCGACAACTTGAGAGGTATGTGATAGAAAAAACGCATCCAGGTTAATTAAAGTTGGAAGCAAAACATCCTTATTCTCGCTCACTTTATAGGACATCAATATGGTGTCAAAAACCTCCTGATTATTCTCACAATAAACCTGCATCCAGCCGGTATCCCGTTGAGCAACAGAATCAGTTACGTCCGCCCAAATGGACCATCCCGGCGCCATGGCACGATTTACATTGGTCATAACAATGGGTAGTCTTCCTCGTGCGGCCCAATGAAGCATTTCATGCATCAATGCCAAGCCTTGCGCGGATGTCGCTGTAAATGTTCGGGCGCCTGCCGCCTGTGCGCCAATACAGGCAGAAATTGCGGAATGTTCAGATTCTACCTTTACGAAATCCGCTTTTAATTCACCGTTGGCGACGATTTCAGATAAAATTTCAACAATTGTGGTCTGAGGTGTGATTGGATAGGCAGCAATGACATGGACACGCGCTGCCGAGGCACCGTATGCGGCTGCAAAATTTCCAGTAAGCACTCTCTTCATTATTTTCTCCTCTCACTTCCCTTCTTTTTCCGAACCAATCGCATCAAACGGACATTCTACAATACAGATGCCGCAGCCTTTGCAGAAATCGTAATCAATCTCCGGAGGATTCGTAGGCAAAATTGCCGGTTCAGGACAATATTTCCAGCATATCATACAGCTTGTACACTTTTCGATGTTGATAATCGGCTTGATTGACCGCCATGAAGCCGTTTTATTGACTCGCATACTTCCGAGAGATGCCGGCATTGGAGGCATTTCGGATGCTTTTTCGATAATTACCTTTTTGGGTTTTTTATTTTTTTTCACGAATCACTCCTGCAGATTCAACTTTTCATAAGATTCTTTCGCAGCCAGAACATTTTCCTCTTTTTTAAAAGGGATCTTTTCCCGAATGGCCTCTATAATCGATTGTAGTTTTACTAGACCTGTGACTTTGGCCACAGCCCCCAATATTGTCGTATTTACAATTGGAGCGGCTTTTGATCCAAGTTTATATTTTACAGCAATTGCCGAACAATCCACCGTAAAAATGTGGGGTTCGCTGACATCAGGAAATGAAAAATCTTCAGGTTTTTTTTCGGTATTGATAATAACAATCCCGTTTTGTTTTAATCCTTCTGTAATTGGAACCGCACCAATAAGAGTGGAATCCAAAACGACCAGAATATCAGGTTCATAAATATAGCTGTGTATCCGTATTTCTTCGTTACTAATTCTTGTATATGCCGTAACCGGCGCTCCCCGCCTTTCGACACCAAAAAAGGGAAAAGATTGTACTTCTTTTCCCTCTTTAAATGCAGCAATAGCAAGAATATCCGAACCTTTCACAGCACCCTGTCCACCTCTGCCATGAAAACGTATTTCAACCATTGAATATCCTCTTATGAAATAATTACTGAAGAATAAAAAAATCAATTACTTAATGCTATTAAAATATATAAATTAACAGGGTATGTTGCAAGCTTTTTTTTCATGATATTATCTTTTTGCAAAGAGGATTAAAATTTAAAAAACGACAATTACTGATTGTCGTTTTTAATTTTATCAATTTGTTTTTTACCCGCAACAAGCTTTAAAGAAAGATCCAGTGCCCGTACCGAATGTGTAAGTGCGCCTATAGAAATATAATCAACGCCAGTTTCAGCAACATCTCTAATATTTCCAAGGGATATTTTACCCGAGGCTTCAAGCGGAATCTTCCCATTAACGATTTTAACAGCCTTGCGCATAACAGACAAGCTTATATTGTCCAGCATAATTCGATGAACAGGAAACTGCATTGCTTCCTCAAGTTCCCGAATTGTCCGTATTTCAACTTCGATCTGCACATTGAGATTTTTCCGATCACAATAATCCAGACACTGATGAATAGTTTGAGAAATACTGCCGCACGCATCGATATGATTGTCCTTAATGAGCATCATGTCAAACAATCCCAAACGATGGTTGACTCCCCCGCCTGCCCGCACAGCATATTTCTCAAGAAGCCTAAAAAGCGGTGTCGTCTTTCTTGTATCCGTTATCTTTGCTTTCGTTCCCTTTACGGCCTGTACACATTGATTTGTATAAGTGGCAATTCCGGAAAGATGCTGTATAAAATTAAGCGCCGTTCTTTCCGCTTTCAGAATACTTGCAATGTTTCCGTTTACAGTTCCAATAACAGCACCTTTTTTAACTTCCGCACCATCCTGCAATGAAAAAGTTAACTTTATTTCGGGATCGACTTTATAAAAGACTCTCTGAAACACGGACAAACCAGCAATTCGGCCCTGCTCTTTGGCAATCAGATCGCCTTGTCCGGTCTGATTTACGGGAATAGAAGCCTGTGTCGTGAGATCCCCCGCTTTGCCGAAATCCTCTGCCAAGGCGCTTTCTATAAGGAAATCAACCTCTTTCCAGGATATTTCATCTAACATCACTCGGCTGTCTCCGTATTCCCTGTCTTGATTTCTTCGATACGTTTTTTCGCAATACGACCCATATCGCTCGTCGCACCCTCACTCTGCATTACCTTTTCAAATAGCTTGACCGCTTCTTCGGTTTTATCAAGTTTTAAATATGCCATTCCAGCTTCGTAAAGTGCTGTGGATGCCCAGGGCAACTTGGTTGGTTTTGAAATATATTTTACCTTGAGAAATTCGAATATTGCTTGTTCAAAATCTCCCATGTCGTTATAACATTTTGCGATCCAATATTGTATTTCTGTATCTGTTTCGGCATCGGCATCCATCTGGGCATCCCTGAAACATTGAATCGCCTGCGGATATGAACTCAATCGCATGTAAAAAAGTCCGATCTGCACCCATTTTTGTAAAACATCATCCGCTTGGGGAAAACGGTTAATGTATCTTCTGGTCAGTGCAAGAGCCGCATCCCACATCCGGACGGAATCATAAGTTCGGATGAGATACCGCATGGCGATTTGTACATTCTCTTCATCATCGTAATTGTCAATCACCTTCTTGAACGCACTCATTGCATTATCAAACTGCTGGGACCGGAAATAATGATCCCCTAAATTCACATACACTTTCGCCAGAATTGGATTGGATGGATACTTTTCGACGATTCCTGTCAATATATTCAATGCTTTTTCAATTTTGTTTGTAATCAGATAGGTTCGTCCGATCTCAAATTCCGCTTCTGGAGCGAATGTTGACTTTTTATATTTTGAGATCACTCTTTCAAAAGATTCCAAAGCCGAATCGAATTCTTTTTCTCGAAAATAGGCTTTGCCCTCTTCCATGGCGAATTCCGCCATTGAATCCTTAATGTTGATATCGGTCTTATATGTTTTTTCATAAACATTCATTCGAACCTGAGCCTGAGGAATCTGATCCTGCCGCAGCATAGAAATAATGATTTGAGAGGACAAAAAGGCCTGATGCTCTTTGGATGTACTTAATTCAGATGCACGTGTAAATGATGTAATCGCATCAGAATAATTTTCCAGTCTGAATTGATACATGCCAAGTGCCTGATAGGAACTGTCAGTCGGTAAAATTTGAACAGCACGTTTGAGATAATCGGCTGCACGGATATTATCTTTTTCCATTTCAGACATACGGGCCAAATTAATAAATACCTTGCCTCGATTGCCATCCGAAGGATCTGTTTTGAGTAATTCAAAAAATGTGCTTTTAGCATTTTTCAGTTCATTCATTCCAGCATATGCTTTTGCAAGACCGAACAAATATTCCTTCCGGTTAAAGATCGAATCCGTTTCCAATTTCACTTCATGTGCAAACGTCATCAAACTATCCGCTTGTAAAGCGTTTGAATATATTTTCTCGGCACCTTTATAATTTTTCTGATCCAAATAAAGCCGCCCTAATGCTGTCCAAGCTCTGCGGTTCCAGGGATTATAATCATATCGATTCGTCACTATCTCCAAAATGACAACAGCCTCTCCGATCCGGTTTTCCCGTTCGGCGATCATGGATTGTAAAACGGAATTTTCCGGAATGAAACTCCCTTCAGTGAATCGGGTCTGATATTTCCTAAAGATTGAATCTGCACGAGTGAAATCGCCCAGTTTAAAAAGGATTTGTCCGCATTGTCCGAGCGCATTTTCATCGAAAGAACTACCAGGATATTCGTCTGTAAGTCTGCTAAAATAACGATAGGCTGCTTTAAGCGAATCCTGTTTCTGCGACAATGAACCCAACTTGAATAGGATCTCATCATTTTTTTTTGAATCTCTTTTCAGAATCTCGGAAAGAATGGAAACGGCCTTTTTTTGATCTTTTTCTGAAACAAGGTTTGCCAATCGGATACCCGCTTCAATCGATCTTTCGGATTGCATCGTATCCGCAAGAATCGCTGAATAAACGGTTATTGCACTATCCAAAAATGTTTGGTTCTTCTCCTTTTGAAAAAGATAGTCATACCCCTTCCCCATATACATCAAAGCATCGTTTTTCTTCTCCGAATCATTCGAGATATTTCTATATTCCCGAAAACGGGAAATCGCCTCCGGGTATTGTTTTAACTGATCGAAATAGATTTTCCCTAAAAGAAACAACTGATTTTCTTCCTGTTTTCCTGCACTGGATTTTTCAATCAAGTTTGTTAATTCGGATAAACTCTTTATGGGGTGATAAGAATAATCTCTTTCGATTTCGTCCAATTTTAAACCGGCAAGTTCCGCCCATTCGTTTCCCGGATATTTATTTTGAATCTGATTGAAAACTTCGACAGCTTCAATAATCCGTTCCGATTTGAGAAGACATTCTGCATAACGAACCTGAACTTCCGGGGTAAATTGGCTAGCGGGAAACAATTGCAGAAAATGGTCGAAACATCGAATTGCTTCATGGATTAATTTGAGTTTATCTTGATAGATTGAACCTATCTTTAATAAAATCCTGTCATCTAATAAATCAGTAGAAAAAGTCTGAAGATAATCCTGATATAATGAAATCGAAATTTGATAATTTCCCATTTCATTTTGAAGATTGGCCGTCAATAACAGGCAAGTTTTAATCAAATCCTGGTTTTTTATATTTAAAAAATCAGTTTGATCAATCACACTTTGATAGATCCGCAAAGCCAGATCATTTTTATTTAACGATTGCTGACACTTTCCCATCCAAATTTTAGCCCACTGCTTTCGATCTGAATTCGAACATAGCTTTTCCGCCTTTTCAAATGAAGACAGAGATTTTTGATAGTCATTATTTTCATATCTTAATTTACCAAGGCGGAAAAAAGATTCGGCACGCAGTGAATCATCGTTTCCTTTTTCACCAACATTGTCAAAATAGGATTCCGCAAGCTCATTCCGAGACTGCAATTCTGCCAAAAGTCCAAGCTGCAAATTGGTTCGGCTTAGCATTTCATTTTTTGGTTTCAGTGTTAATATTTTCTTAAATGCATTTTCACTTTCGGTCCAGTATCCCAACGTTTTGTAGATTTGGCCTAATTCAAAATTTGCTTTCCCTGTATCTTCCGCAAGAACGGGTTTATTGGCCAACCGCTGTAATTGTTGAATCGCATTGTCGAATGCTTCCTGCTTTTTATAGACATCCGCAAGAAGAAACAAACTCCCTGAAAGTGTTTCCCCGCTCGGAGATTTATTCAATAATTGTTTTAATATTGACTCTGCTCTTTTAAAATGATTTTGGGTAAATGAAAGCCTGGCACCTTTGTATAAACCCTGTGAAGACCGTACACTCGCTGGATAGAATTGATCTACACGCAAATATGCATTCAATGCTTCATCGATTTTGCCTATTTTCTCAAAGCACTCTCCGATTCTGAATTGAGCAAGATCCGCTTTATCTGAAGCCGAATTTTGTATAATATAAAATGTATAAGATTTGAGTGCATTCTGATAGTTGTTAATTAAAAAGGCACTTTCTGCGGATAAAAACTGCGCCTCGGCAGAATGGGGACTGAGAGGGTAATTATCCACATAATGCTGAAACTGGATATATGCCAGATCGTACAAGCCCTCGCGGTACAGACGCATTCCATAGTCAAATTCGATTTCATTTTTTGTCTGTTGTGCATATACAAAGCCAGCCATGATTTGCATCCAAACAAGGATTTGAGTGATCTTTTTCACAATGAATCTTCTTTCTTTGATTTTGATTGTGAATATAAAACCCCGCCTATTGATTACAGGCAGGGCAACTAGACTCGGCTATATAATAATATTTACGATCATGTAGTTATATGAAACTTATTTCTTGTCTTTTTCAGCCTCAAGCAATTTTCGCAGTCGCTCGAGCTCTTCTTCCACTTTTTGCCGTTCCGCTTTGATTTTGGAAAGCTCGCTTTCCGCATCTTCCGTATCTTTTCGTTCCTCCATCATTTTTTCAAGAATCGCCCTTCTGTCACGGGCTTTTCTCTTCAATGTGGCTTCTGTGGATGTTGCGTACAATTCTGCAGGTAAAATTCCAATCTTGGCTCCCAGAATTCCTCTCCAAGTGGGATAATTTGGGAAATCCTCAGTTGGCGGAGGCGGCAGGTGGGTTTCCGGCGAGTAAACAGATAAATCTTTTCCTGAGAACAGCCGTAAATCCATTGCCATTTCAAATGTCAACCACCGATAAGGCTTATAATAGAGTCCTGCTGTGAGATAACTGACAGATTCTCTGCTATATGCGGTTTCAGGAGGACGTTTGATAAAATAACTTGCGTTCAATTCAGCTGAAAAATCAAATGTTCCGGCTGGATATAGAAGGCCGATTCCTATCAATAACTCAGAGCTCATCGATTCCGGTGTCACATCATCAGGATCATCCGTTAATTCTTTTCCAACATCATCATGGTTTAAATAACCCAAATTTGCATGAAAGGACCAGCTTTCATCGGGAAAAGCCACATTGCTGAAATAGGACACCATTCCCGTTAAACCGAATTCAACTTTTCCGGCGGAATAGGGTTCATAAATGATATTATGGGATTTTGCAGTCGGCAATCTAAAATAGAGCATCCCTCCAAACACATAAGGGCTTTCCAACATGCTATAAGAACCGATTTTAACAGATAAAAATATGTCATCGATCGAATTTGCTTTTCCACTCAACGCATTGCCCTTTTGTGTATTGGTGTCCTGGTAGATGATTGGAGTAATTGCAAACTCGACATGTTCTCCGGCGCCATAATTGAAAGAATTTACAACCCTGACATTCCATAATGTAAATGCTTTATGCCCGCTTCCAAAACTTGCGACTTTCCCGAAATAACGGATACCAGTACAAGATTGTAAATATCCCGGAGGAATGACTTTTGCAGAATTAACATAAAACAAACCTTCTCCACCGAACTGGGTTGTCGCCTCAAGATTTAAACTGATACAAAGCAAAAACACGATAACGATTAGACATATTTTATTCATGCTTTTCCTCCAGAGAATATGTTTATTCCTCAAATCCATTTTTTTGATACTGGTTCGAAACCAAACAGTTGGCATTGAATAAAGATTCAAAAGTACCTGCATCCGTCCACCATCCGGTAAGTGTTTCAAATGTCATTTCACCCTTTTGAATATATGCATTGTTCACATCCGTAATCTCAAGTTCTCCCCGTCCGGAAGGTTTCAATGTTTTTATGATATCAAAAACTTTCTCATCATACATGTAAATTCCGGTCACTGCATAATTTGATTTTGGATCCTTTGGTTTCTCTTCAATATGAACAATATGATTTCCTTCTATTTCAGCAACACCAAACCTTTCAGGATCTTTCACTTTTTTTAATAATATCTTTGCACCTGATTTCTGTTTTTCGAAATCTTCAACAACCTGTCTGATATCATCTTCAATAATATTGTCACCCAATATTACAACAACAGCTTCACCATCTGAAAAGTGTTCAGCCAGCCCCAATGCTTCCGCAATTCCGCCTTCACCTTCCTGATAGGTATAGTTGATATGCTTTAATCCAAACTCCTTGCCGTTTCCCAATAACCTCAGAAATTCTCCTGCACTGTTTCCGCCGGTGACGATTAAAATCTCAGTGATACCCGCGGTCACCAAAGTATTTATCGGATAATAAATCATCGGTTTGTTGTAAATAGGCAACAAGTGCTTGTTCGTTACCTTTGTCAGAGGCAGCAATCTCGTGCCCAAACCGCCTGCCAAAACAATACCCTTCATAATTTATCTGTTATCCTTACTACAATCTACTTCTCTCTGTCAGCATACCACTGAGAAAGAGATATCAAATAATATATATTTACCAAAACAGCCAATTGAGATATAAATGAAAAAAACCGTGTAATCCAATGGAACGTTGTACCCTTGACGATAATCGTATCTCCCGGTTTTAATGAAGGTATCAATCTTTCATCACCTGTATCAATGAACTTTTTGACATTAATTACATAAACAATATTCCCCTGCGTCGGATCATTCCGGATAATACGAATATTACTGATCTTGGCATCATTGGTTGGACCTCCCGCATACGAAAGCAGAGCAATGAGCTCCGTATTGTCCGGCACCATATATTGACCCGGTTTTTGAACAAATCCCCAAATATTCACCGGAATCAGCAACTCATCTTCATAACCCAGATAATACTGGGCAGCTCTGTTCGGTCCAGTTTGAACTGTACCTCCCTGTCCAAATAACGACGAATTACCTAAAATGAGCAGTATTCCAAAAAGAATAATTCCGATTAATCTTCTATTTTCATGCTGCATATACACCTCTTGAAATAATAATCTTTCTTCCTCCGTTTCAAATTCTAGGGTGATTTGACAGTAAATTCTCTCCACACACTTTCGGATCCACAATTCATTTCCGGTCCGACGATATCAATTCGCCATTGATAGGACTGATTCACTTCGAGCGAATCTATTTTAGCAGAATGATCCACATTAAACCGAATCGATTGTTCCTGTCCTCCCCAGTTAATCTGATCCCCTGCCAACAAATGTATCCATATATAATTCTCAGTATTCTGTTCTATCAGTCGAATAACATAACCTTGCTGTGTAACGTCATTTTCATCATTCCATCGAAATACCGGTATTCTATCATTGGTATTCCCGATTGGCCCTATCAACTTCGCTTTTTTGATTAAAACATAATCCAGTGTATCTGAAGGATTGCTTTTTTCTCCATCCGGAGTCACTGCAAGAATATAATAAAAATAACGGGTGCCAATCCCAACAGTTTCATCAATATATGCATCCCGATAAGCTTCAACTTCTTCTGCAGTTGCGATCCTTTGAAAAGATCCACCGCGTGTTGTTCTTCGGTAAATCTCATACCCGGATACGATATCCTCGCTGCTTGGAATCCATTCTAAGCGGATAAAATCTCCTTCCGGGATAGCATCAATTCCACTTTCGAATTGACTTGTATCGCTTCCATTTTGCAGAAAAACAATCGGGGACGGCTTCTCACTTTCAACTGTAACTTTCTGTTTGCAATAGAAGATAGTAAAAAGAGATACGAATATCAAGAAAAAAGAAATACTCTTTTTCATGACAATCTGCCTTTTTTAAAATGAAAGTGAACAGCTGATTCTATGAAGATTGTCGAGTTCATGTGTGATAAAAGCATAATCTACATTAAAAATCCATACCTTGAACCCGGCACCGCCTGTAAATCGATTATCTTCCAATCCAATCCTGAGACTCAAGTGTTGAAAAGCACAATACTCGACTCCAAAATGATTTTTCCCTTTCCATCGAGTATCGTGATCAAATGCCATCACAATCATATGTTTGGGTTCAAAAAAATCAATAAAATATGAAAAGCCTATTTTCACATTCACAGGAATTGTATCTTTATGTCTCGTATTCCAGCTTAAAGTTGTTTTTGAAATATCTTGGAGATGGACACCCATAGCGATTCTGCCCAATTTGGGAACCTCAAAAAAATCATCAAGATGAAAACGTACCATGGCACCAACGTCCAAACCGAGTCCTGACGCTTCTCCCTGACCCAGACTTTGTCGAATCCATTTGATATTCACACCCACGGGCATTTCGATACATACCCGGTGATACTCCCAACCAAGATCCGCTTGCCATCGATTCATTTTTGAAAACGAAAAACAAATGGCATCTTCAGTATCACTAAAATATCCTTCAACATCCCCTGTCGGCCGCATTGCCGGATTTTGATACCGTTCATTTCGACTGCCCTGCAGTTCTGAATAGACGGGGATATCATCGACGGCCATACGAATCCAGTTCACAGCAATGACTGCGTCTCCCGGCAAGCGCTGTGCGTATCCGAGATAATGAAAATTTCCCAGTGGTTTCTCGATCGACCCAAATTGGGGGCCGTACATCCCTGAGATTTGACTTTTTTCCGAAAACGCCAGACCTGCGGGATTCCAGTAGAAAGCAGTGCCGTCATCGGCTATACTTGCATAGGCTCCCCCCATACCGAGAGCCCTTGCACCCACACCAATCTCCAGGAAAGAAGCGCCATATTGTCCGGCCTGGAGTGAAGAATAAACGACCAGATAAAAACCGGCAAGTATAAAAAGAAAATTGGGCTTATATTTTTTCACATCTCCTGCCATACTCAGTGTATCTTTGCTATTTTACCTTTAATTTCCCTGCTCTTTTCGATGCCTTCCGCTTTTAACCTGAAAAAATAGACACCATTCGCAACATTACTGCCCCATTCATCTTTTCCGTCCCATTCGATCTCATGATAATCCGCGGAAATTAATTCCGAATTTGCGAAGGTTCGAATCAATTTGCCGGAAACTGTATATATTTTGAGCGAAACCTCTCTGGCAGCATCCGTCAAAATGTAACAGAAAACAGTTTCATATTTAAACGGATTTGGATGGTTACCCAAATATTGAATATCGAAACGGGAACTGACTTGAAACCGCATCTCTCCGGTTTGAGCCACATTTCCGTGAATATCCGAAGCCTGAATAGCAATCGAATGCTCACCCGGTTCCAATTCCGGTCGTAATGTGAGAACAAGGTTTCTTGGATCTTCCGTAGAATCAGGAACAGTTAAAATCGGCTGTTCCTGAAGTATATGATCAAGAGATACCTGAATTTTATCCGGATTTATATCCACGCCGGATTCATCCTGAATAATAATCGAAAAAATCCCCCTCCTGGGAACATAAGAATCATCAGAAAAAGGTTGATTTTCAACCAACATTTCGATCATGGGCGGATTTATATCGTCACTCGATATAAAACAGAATTTCCCAAGCCGGTTTGATTTTACAATTATTTGCGAATCCGAAATTAGTGAAGGAACCAAAATCCATTGTCCGGTACAGGTATTGAAACGATAGAGCTTATTTGCTGAACTGCTATCATTATTTATTGTTTCAAATATTAAAGTTGCTTCCGAATTTAAAACCGTCTTGTCTGGTAATGCCTGAAAAGAGAAGGTATATATTTCAGAAGACACAAAACTTGAGTCTTCTTGTGAATTACCGGCCGTTTTGTTGACATCAATAAACAGCGCTGTTTTTTTTGCGACTGCACCGGGCGGAATAACACACAAACACTTGCCGGAAATTCCGACGGTGTCTGCTGAGTTTTCTCCAAAGGTTGTCCCACTCTCCGGAGTCACATTGAAATATCGAACATCAATTTCTTTTCCCTGAGTATTGTTGTCGTATCGGCTTTCTATGCTTGTCGAATCTGGATTGACGGAGGCGTAAAACATTTTCGTCCCTTTTGTTGAAAAAAACGGTGCATGCCATGTTGTTTGGGACAATGCCTCAACCGAAATAGCATCCTGGTAACTGTAATCAACTTCGGGACAGGTCAATTTTACGGATACATCGAGGATATCCGTTTCTCCTGCATTTTGGATTATAGTATTCAGTTCAACTTGTTCGGTTCCTCCAATCTCGATGGATTGTATAAACACATCCGGAAGTGTCGGTATCCGAATCGTTATTGTATCGCTTACAGTCATTGTCTCATCTGAATTTTCCGCTATATAAAAATATCGAAGCGTTTGACCCGCCTCAAGAGGACCGATGCCGTTTATCGAAAAATATTTGTGGTTGTTTTCATTTTTTTTCATTGAAAATGCTTCCGAAAAAGGAGAATAAACATAACATGTAATTTGATGGATACTATCTGAATTTTCGGCTCGAACCGAGAAAAAGATTGTGTCGTTATTTGTAGGCACTGAAGGAATCGTTGTCAGAGAATCAAAGTATGTTTTGCCGATTGTAAAAGGAACATAACCATTTTCCTGCACTGTCCTTTCCGGCTCCCAGAGATAGGCACGGATTCCGCCTTCATCTCCTCGAAAATTCTGCGGGAGTGGCAGCGAGACATTCCATTGGGGTTCCTCATGACCGGAAAGATGACTGCTCACAACATCCAGATTATGGTCGGTAATTTCAAGGACAACATTGTAATTCCCTGTAATGCCCGCACCCTGAACATGCAATGTATCCGAATTATGCACAGACTGTGCTTCAAGGATCACTTCTGTCTTCTCATTTGGAATAGACAGCCGGATAGCAGGATCACCGATTAAATTAAATTGAAAGACTTCGGATGTCGGGATACTGCCCCAATTCGTCAGGAGGAAATTGGTTTTCGCCTGTTGAATCATCTCGCCCAGAGTCAGGTCGGGTGATGCATTGATGATACGGTAGAGTTCGGTCAATAAATAGTAATCGTTATCAACCCATCCTACACCTGTGGCCCCCCAGAAGGCAATGGAACCAATATTTTCATGACAAAACAACGCCTCGCCCAGCGATATCAATCCGCCGGAAAAATCCCCCGTAAAACAGGTCATGCTGGTAACTACAGGCAGCTTCCCTTTATTTTCCATCAGTTCAATGTCATCCAAATCGAGCAGGCCTACATCCGACCAGATTGCGCCTCCCCCATGACCCCTGAAATTTACAAACGCAAGTCCCTCCTGAAAATAACGCAGCAAATCTTCGGTTCCACCAACATAGGGATCGGACAAACTTCCTGATAAATAAAGACGGTTCGAATGGAGTTGTGGTGGAAGGACATTCTCAATCAGATTCTTGGTCTGAGTCATAAATACGTTATCGTATCCACCTGATGCAATACATAAAAATTGGTTCTTCCAGAGATCGGGTGGACTTTTTTCATAGCCGATGATTTTATCAATCACTTCGGCCAATTCCAGCCTGGTACGAATGGGCAGTCTCCCAATGGCAATATCGGGATAATTGTCATCGCCGATAAGCAAAGCATATTTGTAATCTGTTGCTGAACCACCATATTTCCAGGTTTGGTACATAGGAACCGGAAAAACATTACCCGACTTGGGAGCCGCTCTGTTGTTATAGTATCCATCTCCCACAAGAAGCACAAATCTAGGTTTGGGAGACCAATTGAGATAGGCGTATTTCAAAAAAAGGCGAATCGCTTCAGGATTGGGTATACCGCTGTTAAATACATTATAAATTTCGTCCAGATTTACGACATTCACAATCAATCCCTGGGATTGCCTCAATTGTATGAGATCATTTAATATGTCTTCTCCGAGAGAATCCGAAGGTGTAATCATTATATAATCGGCGCCTCTGCTTTGTGAACACAGATCTGATGGTTCAATCAATGCCACACTGTCTGGAGCCATGATTCGTTGTGGTGTCAGTGCGATATATTCGGTTTTATCGCTGATAATTTTATCTTTGAAAATGAGCTGATACGTCTTTCCGGTAATAGAATCGGAAACAGCGGAAACTTCGCCGCCAAGTACATAACTCACACCTTTTTTATACAGAAGGATCGGAGCATTCGAAAATCCTTCGATTTTAAACTGAATTTCCTCGCCAACACTATACTTTGGCGCACAAAATCGGATGTAATCTTCCTCGGCCCAATACTCACGGGGATAAGTTATCTCGAACCAGTCTATCAGTAACTGGGATAGTTCTTTCTCTGCAGATTGGTTGGCGACAGTGAGTGTGTTTTTTCCATCCGTTAGATAGAAGGGACTGAATTCACTGCTCTTGATCAGGATGGGGCTGTTACCGGTCCATTGACTCCTGGCAACACTTCGATCATTGAGATAAATCTCAATAGGATTTACAGCAGCACTTTGAGACTGGCCTCGCAATTTCAGTTTAACTTCAACCAGTTGCGATGAATATCCATCCGGAGAATGAATATCGAATGTAAAACTGCGTTTTTCACCTCCCACAATCGGCCCGGAATAAAACCAGTAATCTCCATCATTGACATCTGTCGCATACGGAAGCCGATTAAAATGTGCGTCTCTTTCTTCATGCTGTGTGTATAGATAAGAGTTGGGAAAGGATTGCTCATCGAATGGCCAGTCGGTTTCCCGGGCCATTCTCAACCCGTATTTATTACCATATTCCAGCCAATAGATATTGGAACCGCCAAAAACATCCAACCGTTTTCCGTCACTATTCTGAGTATCCCATAGAGGTTCCCCGTAAAATTCGATGTAATCATAAAAATCGAATGACCCGTCTTCCTCGCCAACGATACGTACCGGACATTCTCCTGACGAACCTACCAATCGGAAATACCGCGGATCCATTCGGGAAATATCCCAGCCTGCTTTGACGACCATCGGTTGAGGAATTCGGTAAATTCCTTCCTTCTGAACCCAAATTTTTAATTTTGATTGATTATTTTCTTCCGAAAGTGTTTTATAGGTATTTTTTGAATATTTTTCGGATATAAGGTGTTCTGCTGATTTTTCCCGGATCAATTTTGATAGAGCAAGAGTTCGTGCACTGTCATTTTCAAGAAGAGTGACCGATTCTCCCCGAAACAATAGCCGAATCGATTCCATCCATTCCAGTTCTGTTCCGGCGGAATTGAGTTTGTATGGATAGAGCGTAAAAACAAAAACCGATCTTTTATCAGGTGTACCGATCTCTTTGACTTCATAACCATTTGCCGGGAACAAATTCATATTCAAGGCCGGTTGAATAGCATCTTCTCCTCCAATAGCAATATCCGCGACAAGAGAAGTGCCTTTTTCAACCATTTCCACATGTTTCTCTTCATTGAGCTTTTTAATAGTGACATTTTTCGAATATGCACTCAATAAAATTTTCCGGGGAGAAAACGGAATAAATGTTTGTATTCCGGGTTTATCGAAATCAAATTGAAGTATAAGAGAATCTGAACTTTGATAAATGATGTCCGGATTTTTTTCCGCTAATAAAGAATTGATCCAAAACAATGGCAGATTGAATAGGAAGAATAAATATAGGGTTTTCTTGAAAGTCATAATTAATATCATTAATTAGATTATGTAGGCTGAAAGGATCCATATCGGAGGGCCGTGTTCAGTCTGTTTAATAATTTCTGATAATTCAATCCCTGGCTCATCTCCCCGTTCTCAACGACCGAAATCGTTCCGGTTTCTTCGGAGACAACAATGACAAGGGAATCCGACTCCTCGGATATGCCAATTGCAGCACGATGCCGAGTACCCAGCCTGTTCTCTAAAACCGGATTTCCACTGAGAGGTAAAATACATTTGGCAGCTTCTATGATATCATTCTGAATAATAATTGCACCATCATGGAGTGGCGATCTTGGATTAAAAATGGATACAATCAGGGAAGAGGTTACAATTGCCTGAATTTTCATCCCCGTTTCAATAATCGCCCTGAGTCCGGTATCGCGCGCAAATACAATCAATCCTCCGTAGCCTCTTCTCGACAATTCCACGGCTCCTTTTGCAATTTCCTCGACAACAGCACTGGTTTGTCCTTTAGTGAAAAACCGGACCAATCGGCTCTGCCCCATCAGAGTGAGAAGTCTTCGCAACTCCGGCTGGAAAAGAATAACAAAAGCAACAAGCCAAACCGTACTCAGATTATGGAATATCCAACTCGTTTCCTGCATATTGAGGGCTTGAGCAAAAAATGAAACGATAAATATCAACACAAGACCGATAAACATTTGCACTGCCCGCGTCCGGTGCATAATCATATATAGTTTGAAGATGATATACGTCACCAATAAAATGTCTAAAATATCGATGACACCTACTGTGACAAATCCTATTTGAAATAATTTAACATTCATATTAAAATCGATAGCTTGATTTTATGAGACGAAAGATTCACGTTCACTGATTTGTATTTGATCAATGATTCGCACTACCTGCACCATTTCTTTAACATTATGGACACGAACAACATGTGCCCCCTTTAAAACGCTTATCGCAACTGCGGCAGCCGTTCCAAACATTCGCTCGTTTTCGGGAAGATTGAGTTTCCATCCAATAAAGGATTTTCTGGACACACCGATCAGCACCGGTAAACGCATTCGGTGAAAATAATCCAGATTTTTCAGAATCACAAAATTATCCTCGGTCTTTTTGCTAAAACCAATCCCGGGATCGATTATAATCTTATTTCGTGTTATTCCCTTTTCAATCGCTAAGTGAACGACATACTGCAATTCGTTATAGATATCAAAAACAAGATGTTGGTAATCGGTCATTTTTTGCATATTTTGAGGCGTTCCGCGCATGTGCATGATCACCACGGGTACAGCATATTCGCTTGCAACATCGATCATATCAGGATCATAAGTAAGTCCGCTAATGTCGTTGATTAGTCCTGCGCCCGCTTCAATTGCCGCCTGCGCAACTTCGGCTTTTCTTGTATCAATCGAAATGGGACACGTGACTTTCCCATTCAACTCCTCAATAACAGGAATAACACGATCCAGCTCTTCGCTCGTTGACACTTTGTTCGCACCGGGCCTCGAGGACTCTCCCCCGATATCAATAATATCCGCGCCTTCCTCGGCTATCTGAAACGCACGACAGACGGCCTTTTCCGTATTAAAATACTGTCCTCCGTCAGAAAATGAATCCGGCGTCACATTCAGAACACCCATGACGTGCGTACGCTCTGAAAGGCGAAGCGTGCTTACACCGCAATCTATCTCAAATTTTTCCGTATTTTGGATCTGAT
>CAZTZL010000001.1:0-73938 GCA_964617625.1 uncultured bacterium | reverse complement strand
TCCTGATCAATCAGAATGGCTGTGCTTTCGCTGTAATCACGATGCTGTGCGATTTCTCTTCCAAGAAAAATCTCTTCCGATTTCTTGCCAAAAGTCACCGGCCCCAATTTCTCACTCATTCCCCATTCACAAACCATTTTACGTGCCAGCTCCGTTGCTCTTTCGATATCATTTCCGGCACCCGTGCTTAATTCATCGAGAACCAGCATTTCAGCAACTCGTCCACCCAAAAGATAGGCCATCATCGCATTGCAGTAATTCTTTGTATAATTATGTTTTTCATCGATTGGAAGAAACGATGTGACACCCAATGCACGTCCCCGCGGTATAATTGTTACCTTATGGACAGGATCGGATTCCGGGATAAGCTTGGAGACAAGAACGTGACCGGATTCATGATAGGCCGTACTCCTCTTTTCGTCTTCTGTAATAATGAGACTTTTGCGTTCCACGCCCATCATCACTTTATCTTTGGCATCTTCAAAATCTTCCATTTCAATTTGTTTTTGATTTCTTCTGGCCGCAAGCAATGCAGCTTCGTTCACAAGATTGGCCAGATCCGCTCCCGAAAATCCGGGAGTCCCTTTTGCAAGTATGTTCGTATCTACATTCGATGCAAGAGGTTTTTTCTGGGTATGCACTTTCAGAATTCCTTCTCTTCCTCTCACATCCGGGCGATCCACAACGACCTGTCTGTCAAACCGGCCTGGACGAAGCAGTGCATGATCCAGTACATCGGGGCGATTCGTGGCGGCAAGCAAAATCACGCCATCGTTGGTCTCGAATCCGTCCATTTCGACAAGCAGCTGATTCAATGTCTGCTCCCTTTCATCGTGTCCGCCTCCCAATCCGGCTCCTCGATGACGGCCCACTGCATCGATCTCATCAATGAAAATGATGCATGGAGCATTTTTTTTGCCCTGTTCAAAAAGATCGCGAACACGGGAAGCGCCAACACCCACAAACATTTCAACAAAATCCGCACCTGAAAGACTGAAAAATGAAACACCGGCTTCACCGGCCACTGCTTTTGCCAGCAAAGTTTTCCCGGTTCCCGGTGGCCCGAGCAATAGTACCCCTTTCGGAATCCTGCCTCCAAGGACCTGAAATTTTTCAGGCGCTTTGAGAAATTCGATGATTTCGCTCAGTTCCTGCTTTGCTTCATCGGCACCGGCCACATCTTTAAAGGTTACTTTGGTTCGGTCTTCAGTGAGCAGGCGTGCCCTGCTTTTTCCAAAACTGAATATCCCTTTTCCCCCTCCCCCTCCCTGCAGTCTCTTCAAAAAGAAAAGATAGAGAAGAATCAAAATGATCCATGGCAGCATGCTGAGTAGATACCCCCACCATTCCGTCCCTCTCTTTTGAAATTCATAGCGAAGCCCGATTCGATCCCATTCGTTAACCATATCCCTGTCTATGAAGGGCATGACCGTCTTGAACCGGCGAAACTTGATCATTTTTCCGTCACGGACAACCGTCTCGTCGAATTTGAGAATACCGTGAAAAATATTTTCCTGGATATTGGCTTTTTCAATGGATCCGTTTTCTAAAAACTGTTGATACTCGGTATAAGTAATTTCGGCTTCTTTTGTTTTTCGAAGATTGAAAACCTGAATCACATAAATGGTTCCCAGGAAAAGAAGCACCCAAAATATCAACGTCCTTGTTGCACGCTTCCACTGAAAGTTGTTTTCTTTAGGTGTCTGCTGTTTTTTATTATCCATGATAAATACAATTCCTTACATAATTTAAACTACCCTGTTCTTGAACGATTCAATTCAATAAAAGTTCATCATTCCTATTTATACCAGATGTTTGAATGGATGAAATTCTATTTTTCATGCAACCTCTTCAATTTCCACCTTGAGTATTTTTTTAGTAGTTTCATCCAATCTAAAACGCCCATCGAGCCTATGCCCCATCACCCAAATAATCGAATTACCCCCCACCAGCAGGGGAATAGATGAACGTTTATAAAAAGGCACTTTTTCATCGACAAAAAAATCTTGCAGTTTTTTCCTCCCCTGCATTCCCAGAGGAACAAACCAGTCTCCCGGCTTCATAGGACGAATGACCAAGGGCAATGATACTTTCTGTAAATCCAGATACTCTACTTTTTTATTCCCGACAAAAGAAATTGCCGATTGTTTTAGATTGACTGTTTCGGCGCGAAATTTCAAATGACATTCCGGCAAAGCAACTTCCCGATTTATCTCAACCGAAATGGATGGCCACTCATCGATATTACGAATCAAAGATAATTTTTTTTTCGTTCTAACAATTCGATACTGTTTTCCAATTTCGATATAACTGCCACTTTTTCCGGATTTTGCGAGATTGAGTATTCTATCGAACTCATTCACACGCAGTTTTCGCTTAAAGTGAAAAAACTCTTCGAAAATTTGAATTAACAAGGTCTTCTGAATCATTTTAAAATAATGCAAAAATCGATCAATATCAAGAACAATTTCCCCTTCCGAACAGGAAACGATCACATTCTTTCGGATTTTATTGACTTCATATTCGAGATACAATTCCGATTCCGAAACAATAGAAGCAGACCGGCAAATCGAATGAATCACAGATTCACCCATTTGCTTTTTAAGAGGCTGAATAACTTCCAGTCTAATTTTATTTCTGGTATAGCGAGTTCCATAATTGGACTTATCAACGACATAATTCAATTTTCTCTCAACGGAGTATTTCTCAATTTCATTTTTAGTTATAGAAAGCAAGGGATGGATAATACTATCCCTTTTGGGCAGCATACCCCGCAAGCCGCGCAACCCACTTCCCTGCATCAAATGCATTAAAACGGTTTCTGCCTGGTCGTCTGCATGATGTGCCAGGGAAACAGAATCATAACCGAGTCGCTTACGCATTTGATTGAAAAAGCGAAACCGGACTTCTCTTGCGCCTGTTTCAATCGATAGCCGGTGTTTTTTACAATAATATTTAACATCGCTTTTCAGTCCAAAAAAAGACAGACGGAAATTCCTCGCAAGATTTCTTACAAATTGTTCATCCGCATCAGCGGATCGTCCCCGCAGAGAATGATTGACATGAATTACTGCCAGTTTTAAATTCCGGTAATTGGAGATTTGCAGAAATAAATCCAGCATCACAACAGAATCAATGCCGCCGGATACACCAAGTAGAATTTTATCCCCACGTGTGAATAACCGGTGATCATTCACAAATTGAATCCATTTTTTTAAAATTTCATTCATAAAAAAAATAACCTTCCATAGTATCATTGAAAGGTCATCCTGGTTGAAAAAATTCGATCATACCTGGTAGCGGTGCAGGGACTCGAACCCCGGACACGCGGATTATGATTCCGCTGCTCTACCAGCTGAGCTACACCGCCTCTAAACGGAAACAAATTTAATTATATTCAATCTTAAAATCAAGTGTTTTCAATCTTCACTTAAATAATGATCCAGGCTTTCCTCGGAAGTCTGAACATCCGCTTTTTCAAAATAAGGCACAGTTTGCTGTTGATTGATTTGATTATGGAACTTCCATAAGAATTTCTCTATCATTTCCGTCGAATTCATTTGAAGAATTTCAGCGGCAATATTTTCACATTCCTTAATTGAAAGAGCCCTTATCCTCTCCTTGATTTCAGGAATCATCAGCGGACTCATGCTGAACTGTTTCAAACCAAACCCAAGCAACATGCCTGTATATAATGGATTTCCTGCCATTTCTCCGCAAATGGATACCGGTTTTTGCGCTTTGATAGCTGCCTGAATAGTTCGGTACAGCAATTGAACAATGGCCGGATTCAATGGCTGATAAAATTTGGCCACCTTTTCATTATTGCGATCTACAGCCAATGTATATTGAATAAGATCGTTTGTGCCAATACTGAAAAAATCCGTATGCTCGATTACCCGATCCGCAATAATTGCTATGGATGGAACTTCAACCATAATGCCGCATTGAATCGATGGATCAAACGGAATCCCCTTCTTTTTCAATTCATTTTGCGTCTGCTTCATTATCTTTTGAATTTCGATGATCTCTTCGAGACTGGATATCATAGGATAAAGAATTTTAATCTTCCCGAATTGACTGGCTCTTAGAATGGCCCGTAACTGTGTTTTAAAAATTTCTTTCTCCTGAAGAAATATACGAATCGACCGCCATCCCATAAATGGATTGCTCTCTTTTTCCACCCCCTGGAAGGGTAAAAATTTGTCTCCTCCTAAATCCAGTGTCCGGATCGTTACCACCTTCCCTTTCATGGCTTCGACCACAGTCCGGTAGATATCAAATTGCTCTTCCTCGGAAAGAAGTTTTCCCGCCATCAAAAAAGGCAGTTCGGTTCTGAACAATCCGATACCATCGGCTGCATACTGCACTGCCAAGCTGACATCTGCAATCATGGAAACGTTGGCCTGAAGGGAAATAGGTTCATGATCAGTTGTAACAGCATCAAGTTTAATCTCTTTCGCGAGCTGCTTCCAATAATTGGAAAATTGTTTTTTTCGCTTTTCGTAATTTTGAATAATATTTTCAGGAGGATCGATATAGACAATTCCTGTATTCCCATCAACGATAATTTTTTGTCCCGCCTTTGCTTTTCTCATAAGACGTTCGATACCAACGACGGCGGGTAATCCCATGGATCGTGCAAGGATGGACACGTGGGATGTTTTGCCTCCAAGCTCGGAAACAAAACCCAGAATCATTTTTCGATCCATCCGCGCGGTATCTGAAGGTGTTAAATTGTGAGCAACCAAAATGGCCGGTTCATCCAGATGAAACTTGATTTCCTCAGTTTGAAGCAGAACCCTTAATAATCGAATGCCAACATCCCTGATATCGTCAATACGGTAACGGAAATATTCATTCCCACTTTTCAGAAGAGATTGGCTCCAGCGTTCAATGGCTTCTTTCAGCAGGTATTCGGCATTTTTTTTCTGTATTTTAATCGAATCTTTGATTTCAGTCTGGAAAAAAGGATCTTGTAAAATATAGAGATGGGCCTTAAATATATTGGCTTCGTCTTCTCCAATTTCTTTGTGTACGCGATGATAGCAATCATTAAGTTGTTTTTCTACTTCATTGATTGCATTTTCATATCTTTTGGTTTCCTGATCAATACTATTGGATTCAAGAGACAGGGGAATCACCTCATCCCAGGGACTCTCCAGTATCCATATTCGGCCAATGGCAATTCCTTCCGAAACCGGAATGCCTTTTAATAATCTTTCGGAAAGTGTTTTTTGAGGCGACAAGTGTATCACTCCATAATATGGAATGGATGAATTTATCCGACTTGTTTTTCTAGCCTTTTTAATTTTGATTTTAACAGTGAACGCTGAATGGATGAAGCACGATCGATGATAAGCACACCATTCAAATGATCGATTTCATGCTGGAAAACACGTGCCAACAGCCCCTCCGCACGATACTCTACGGGTTGATTCTGAAGGTTACGCCCCTTGACAAGTACGGAAACTGGCCTGTTGAGTTTAATTTGGATATCGGGCAAACTCAAACAGCCTTCCTCAAAAGAGGCAGTTTCTTCGCTTTGATGAACAATTTCCGGATTAATGATTTTAATGGGGCCATCCCCTGCATCCACAACGATAAAGCGCTTTAAAACACCCACTTGATTGGCGGCCAATCCGACACCATCTTTCTCATACATTACTTTGGTCATGGCATCGGCAAAATCAAGAAACGAATCGTCTATTTCCTTTACTGTTTCCGCTTCCTTTCTTAAAACAGGATTTGGATATATCTTCACTTCCAACATGTTTTAGCTTTACATTCCTATTAAAATATTTTTCAGATTATCAAATTCTTACGATCAAACAAAAGATAAGTTCCTTGTGGGAAATTACTTCACATGTCTCAATGTTTCCTGAACCATTTTGATGGCACAATACTCTCCACACATGGAACATATATCATCGTCGTTGCTTTTACACATTTCTCTTAATTTCCTTGCATGTTCCGGATCAATCGCGTGACTGATTTGTGTGTCCCAATCCAGTTGTTTCCGCGCCTTGGACATCTCAATATCCCAATCGATTGCATTTGGAATTCCTTTCACGATATCGGCAGCATGGCCTGCAATCCGGGTGGCGATAACACCTTGCCTGACATCCTCACAATCGGGCAATTTAAGATGCTCTCCTGGAGTGACATAACAGAGAAAATCTGCACCTTCAGCCGCAGCAATCGCACCGCCGATTGCAGAAGTGATGTGATCATATCCGGGAGCAACATCCGTTACCAGCGGGCCTAGAACATAGAAAGGCGCATTGTGACAAATTTCCTTTTCAAGCTGTACATTCATTTTTATTTGATTAAGGGGCACATGTCCGGGGCCTTCGATTATTACCTGAACATTCCTATCCCGTGCCCGTTCTGTCAGTTCTCCTAAAATAATCAATTCCTCAACCTGGGCGCGGTCTGTTGCATCCAGGATCGATCCGGGTCTCAATCCGTCACCCAGACTGAGAACAATGTCATATTTTGCGGCAATTTCGAGAACACGGTCGTATTGTTCATATAGTGGATTTTCTTTCTCATTTGCAATCATCCATGTGACTAAAAACGATCCGCCCCGGCTGACAATATCCATTAATCGGTCTTCCCGCCTGAGCCTTTCGATACTTCGCAATGTCACACCGCAATGCACCGTAAAGAAATCGACGCCTTCTTCTGCCTGTTTTTCGAGTACAGAGAAAATGTCATCGGCATCCATTTTAACCAATGCGCCGCTTGTTTGAATCGACTGAATTGCAGACTGATAAATTGGAACTGTCCCAAGTACAACAGGAATCTGATCAAGTATGGTTTTCCGAATTTGATTGATATCCCCGCCTGTTGAAAGGTCCATAATCGTATCAGCGCCCGCATGGACAGCCGTTCTTGCCTTTTCGATTTCCAAATGAATATCCGTGGAATCCGTTGAAGTTCCGATATTGGCATTGACTTTGGTTCTCAATCCTTTGCCAATCCCGACCGGCTGTACACTCTTATGCAAGTTGTTTTTTAAGATGACAGCTTCGCCATCGGCGATGCGCTCCATCAGCAAATAGACATCGATAAGCTCGTCGGTTGCAACAATTTGCATTGCCTCTGTAACGTTTCCCTTTTTTGCTTCGCGCATCAATTCCACAAATAGTTGCTCCTTTTGATAAATCAAATAAATAGAGAATGGGACTCTATAGTTAATCCATTGAAAATATAATAAATATTTTCGTAAAAATCCAATAGAGCTTTCCGATTTTTACGGAAAATAGCTTATTCGATTAATTCTGGCACATAAAGGAAACAGTATAGAGCGGTTGGTATAAGTAAAAAGATAATCAGGCTTTGGGTAGATAGATCGAAACTTTCGTTTTGTCACCCTCTTCCGTTTTGATATCGAACAGACCATTGTGCATCTGGATCACAGATTGAAGATTGATTATTGGGAGACTTGATTTATTCCCTTTCCCTGACAAAATATTTGGATCGTCTTGGAGATCATCCTGTTTCGCATGTATATGTTTGGAAATAATATCCAGACAGTAAAAATTTTCATCCGTTTTATAATCTGTTTTCTGAAGAATAGATTCCGGTAATTCGATATCCTTTAAAGCAATTTCAACCGTACAGGGTTGCATATCGGTATTGATTTCATGTGTGAAAAAATTAAGCAGTCCGAATTGAAGTTTGGCAAGATTTCCCGATATGACAGCCGGCCGGTCAAGCCTTGTACATTCAATGTCCCATATAGGACCATCATCCTGATTCTGCAGAATATCAACAATATCTTCCATCAGCATGTTTAGATTAATTGAATCGAACGGATGTTCCATATCATCCCAAAATGGCTTTTCCGAGTGGATAAAATTAACAACGTTTTTAATATCGTGAAGTGTCTTTTCATATTCTTTTTTAACCAGTGACCCATCGGTATCATTTTTTTCAATTTTTTTCAAATTTTTCCGTGCATCATCAAGAATAATATTTAGTTTTTTTTCTGTTAGATTGAACGAAATGTCCGTGTTGGCAATATTCTTCGTTTGAGAAAATATTTGATAGAAGCGCTGTGTCTGACCCTGAAGATGTTTATAATGAAGCTGTGTTTGAACACGTGTTGATATTTCAACCAAATTAAAAGGTTTGGTAATATAATCAACTGCTCCCAGTTCAAAACCGCGAATTTTATCTTCGACATCGGTTTTTGCTGTCAGAAATACGACTGGAATATCTTTGGTCTCCTCTTCCGCTTTGAGTAATTCACAGACTTCGTATCCATCTGTACCCGGCATCATAATGTCCAGAAGAACCAGATCAGGATGATAAAGAATAGCTGCCTTGAATCCTTCAAAACCGTCTTCAGCCGTGATCACATGGTATCCCTGTTTTTCCAGATAATGTGTCAACAAGCGAATATTGGCCGGTGTATCATCCACAGTCAAAATAGTCATATTTTCCGGTTTCATCTTATTGTCCCAGAAGTTTATATTCATCAATTAACTGCTTTTGTAAAACAGTTATTTTTTCCCAATGTTCTGCCATGCCTTCCTTTTCGATGTGGCTTCCGATATTCGAAAATTTTGGAAATCCATAAGATCCGGCTGTACCTTTTAAGGAATGCCCAAATCGGACAACCTCATCCTTATTTCGACTGGTCACGTCCAAATCAAACTGTTGAATACGTTGTCCCAGATCAGAAACGAAAAATTTCGCCAGTTCAGCCATCATCTCATCTTCCTCTTTGCTCTGCTGGACTGTCTCCGTTTTTTCAACAGGAACCGGCGGCATATATTTTTCCAACATTTTTTCGAGTTTTGTGCTGTTGACCGGCTTGGACAGATAATCCGTACAGCCTGCATTGAGTGTTTTTTCTTTATGTTCTTTCATTGCATGGGCGGTCAATGCAATAATAGGAAGATCTTGATATCGATTCTCTTTCCTGATTTCTCGTGTTGCAGTAAAACCATCCATCTCCGGCATTTCCATGTCCATCAATACGACATGATAGTCTTTCTTCTGAAGTTTGTCCAAAACCTGCTTGCCGGTCGAAGCCAGATCTGCCTGATACCCCATGCGGTTCAATAAATGTTTCATTAGTTTTTGTCCGGACGGATCATCTTCTGCAAGAAGAATTTCCCCTCGGGATTTCGGAAGTGCCTTTTGTTCAACTTCGATTTTCTTATTGACCAGGCTGTTCAACTGTTTCAATAAAGTATCCGGCGTTTCACGAGTTTTCTGAAGCAGTAATTCGTAACGCGAACTCAGCCTTGAACGATCCTTTGAAGTCAATTTTTTGCCTGTATAAATGACGACTGGAATGTCTTTGGTTTTCTTTGATCTTTTTAATGTTTCCAGAACTTCAAAACCATCTATATCCGGCATCAATAGATCCAGAATCATCAATGCGATATTTCTGTCTTCCTTCAAATAGTCGATAACAGCAAGTCCGCTGTCGAATGTTTTAACTTTAAATCCCTGCTGGTTAAGAAGTTTTTCAAAAAGCATAAGGACACTCTTGTCATCATCAACAACCAGTATCTCTTTCTTCTTGTCTGTGGGCATTCCTATGGACCGGTGCAATGTGTCAAGTATGGCCTTCTCTCTTGCCGGTTTCTCAAAATATTCCACGGCTCCGAGGCTGAATGCCTTCTTCTGATTCGAAAGAACCGAACACACAATAACAGGAATATCTTTCGTCAGCTTGCTCGACTTTAACATCCGCAAGACTTCCCATCCATCCATCTTTCCCGGAAGCAGAATTTCCAGAACAATGGCATCCGGCCGATAGAATTTTGCCTTCATGACACCATCTTCACCATTCGTGCTGCATTGAACCTGATATCCGTCCTTTTCCAGATACCGTCTCAGCAAATCCACCGTGCTGGCATTGTCTTCAATCAGAAGAACGAGCGGAGACCGTTTTTTCTTGCCCCCTGGTCCCCATTCCACAGAGACAGGCCTGTTTTTAATTATCGAATTGACTGAATCCAACGTAGATCGATTTTCATCTGAAATAACCTCTTCAGGTTCGTAAGTTTCTTTTTCTTTCTGGGTAAGAATTTTTACCGGGATCGAGAAAGAAAATTTACTCCCCTTTTTTTCTTCAGATTCGACCCATAATTTCCCGTCAAGCAGTTCGATCATTTTTTTACAGAGCGTCAAACCGAGTCCCGTTCCTCCGAATCTTCTTGTCATGGATGCATCGGCCTGGGTGAATGCTTCGAAGATATGTGTTCTTTTTTCAGGAGGAATGCCAATCCCCGTATCACTGACGCAAGCGTTTAATATGCCTTTTGCGCCTTTTGTCTTTTCGATATTGATTTCAAGCTGAATCTGACCTTCCTCGGTAAATTTCACTGCATTCCCGATCAGATTGACAAGAATCTGACGAATCTTGGTCCGGTCACTGTCAATTAACGGCAACGGTTCTGGATTGGAAACGACTTTAAATGCCAGCCCTTTATCGAGAACGCGCGGACGCATCAACTGATAGATATCTTTGGTCAACTTCTGAAGATCGAATTCAATGCACTCCACTTCCATTCGACCTGTTTCCACTTTAGCCAGATCGAGAATCTGATTGATGATATGAAGAAGTTCTTCACCATTCATTTTAATTGTGCGGACAAAATCTCCCAATTCTTCTGGAAGATGTTCCTGAATAAGCAGGTCCGAGAATCCGATGATACTGTTCATCGGCGTACGTATTTCATGACTCATGTTTGCCAGAAACTCACTCTTGGCCCGGCTTGCCGCCTGGGCAAGTTCCTTGCTTTTCTTTTCACTCTCGTATAGTCTGGCATTTTCGATTCCCATCGCAACCTGATCCGCCAGTGTTTTCATCATGGCAATATCAATTTCGTCAAAAGCGCGGATTTTATTGCTGACCATATCCAGAACACCCAACAGTTTCTGGCCTTTTTTGATTGGAATCGCCAGTTCCGATTGTATTTCGGAATTAACAGGCACGTAGTCTGGATTTTCTGAAGCTCTTCCCTGTACGACAGTCTCTCCGGTCGTCACTGCTTTTCCAATCAGTCCCTCATTCAGTTTCTGCCGGAAATTGTCAGTATAGGATTCCGAATAAGGTCCGGATTGAACCTGGAGAAACAAATCTCCAGCTTCTTCGTCCATTAACATTAAAATAATATGGGCATATCCAAAACCGCTGCGAACCGAATCAACCACAATACGGCACAATTCCTCGATATCCAGAGTAGATGCGGTTTTCATGGAGATTTCATTGATCAATGAAAGCTGGGAAGTTCTTCTTCTTTCCTCCTGCATGAGACGGGCATTTTCCATTGCAACAGCAGCCTGACCTGCCAGTATTGTCAGTATGCGTAAATGGGCATCTGCAAACTGATGCAATCCCTTTTTCAGAAGCGTGATAACACCCTTTGTTTGGTTTTCGTACTGCAGTGGGACGGCAAGTATGGATTCTTTGGGAGGCACAGTACCGTCGGGATAACTTACTTTTGGATGTTTGGAAACATCGCTGATCATCTCGGCTTTGCCTTTGGCAAAAACATAACCAGTAATTCCTTCCCCTACTTCAAGTTTAAGGCGATCGATCTGAACATCCTTGTCATCCTCTATTTTGCTTTTCCCAAAATACACAGGGACAAGATATTGCTCTTCGTCGCTGATTCGGTAGATCGTACAGTCATCGTAATCGATCAATTTTTTGATTCCCACTGCCACCGCTTCGGCAACGTCCGCAGGCATCAAAGACCGGTTCAACTTTTCGGATACTTCATTGATCGTCTCGATTGTTTCAAGCGCGTTCCGAAGTTCTTTGTTCGCCTGTTCCAATTCCTGATTTCGCTGAACTGCGTTTTCAAACGTCGAGAAAAGAAGATCCAGAATCTGCATCCTGTCCGATGTAATAAAATGTTTCTGGCCCGCAAAAAAGATTTCGATCCCCATCTCTGTTATGGCATTTCTTCTCAGTTCCTGATTGGCCAGAATGTATTGAATTCTCGAAATGAGAAATTGCTCACTATATGGTTTTGTCACAAAATTATCCGCGCCGCTCAAAAGCCCGCGAATGACATCTCTGGGATCGACTAACTGGGTCAGTAAAATCACCGGAATATATTTCAGATTTTCATCGGAACGGATTTGACGGCAGAGTTCGTATCCGTCCATTTCCGGCATAATAATATCGCTTATCACAATTGTGGGTTTACGGGTTTTCATCTGCAAAAGCGCATCTTTTCCGTCTTTGGCGATGATCACGTGGTAATCGTGCTGCTCGAGCGTATATTTAAGATGCATCGCCTGAGTCGGGCTATCCTCGACCACCAGAATTTCAATTCCAATATTGATGTTTTTTCTCTGCCTTTCCACGATTTTCACTTCCTTTTTTATAAATCAGAATAGTTATGGCCATTCATTTATTAATTGATCGGCACAAGTTCTATCAATTTCTCTGGAATCTGAGTCGTTGAAAGCACATACGAAGCTGCCCCCAATTTGATTGCTTCGCCGGGCATCCCATGAATAACCGAGCTCTCTTTATCCTGTGCAATCGTAATGGCTCCTTTATCATTCATCATTTTTAATTCACTGGCCCCATCTTTTCCCATGCCGGTTAACAGCACGCCTATAGCCCTTTTACCATAAATATGAGCGACAGATCGAAAGAGATAGGAAACAGACGGACACAAATGGTATTCCGGCGCTTCTTCATCCAACTGAACATGGAATTTACTGTCAATGGCCATTTGAAATCCGTCAGGGGCCAAATATGCCATTCCTGGTTTTAATTTTTCTCCTTTTTTCGCAATTGTAACGGAAAAATTGGTTGTCTTGGTAAGCCAATCTGCAAGACCAGGCAAAAAACCAGGTGCGATGTGCTGGACAATAACAATCGGAACTTTAAACTGACTCGGCAATCCTGATAGAATTTGTTGCAGAACAACGGGACCGCCCGTAGAAGCACCAACGGCCACAATTTGAATATCCAAATCCTTTCGAAGAGATTCCTCTACAGGTTTTATCTTACATTTTTCACTTTTATCCGCCTTTGCCTTTGGACTCCATCTTCTTACTACTTTGACATCGGACATCAATTTTACAGTTTGAATCAGCTCCTTAACGGACGATTCAGAATCAGCGTGTCCCATTCCCCTGGGTTTTTCAAGGGCCGCTACGGCCCCCGCTTCCATCGTGCGGAATGTTTTATCCACTTCTTCAGGATTCCAGCTTGCACTGACAATCACAATCGGAATCGGACTGGTTTCCATAATTTTACGAGTCGCCTCAAAACCGTCCATTTTGGGCATATGAATATCCATTGTAATGACGTCCGGTTTACTGACCGGAGCCATACGAACTGCCTCTTCTCCGTCTTTTGCCGTCCCAACAACCTGTATATCCGGATCGGAATCCAAAATGTGCTTTAAATATCCGCGGACAACCGGTGAATCTTCTGTAATCAATACTTTAATCATTATTATTTTCCCCAGAGAGCTATATGAGCTTCTGAATCACGTCGAGCAAATTGCTTTGGTCAAAACTCCTTTTTACAATGTAGGCATTCGCACCTACATCGATTCCCTTTTCACGGTCCTCTTTCGATTCAAGGGCGGTTACCAAAACGACAGGCAGTTCAGCCACATCTTTGTCGCCCCTTATCTTCGAAACAAGCTCGAAACCATTCATCCTGGGCATTTCAATATCCGAAACCACCAAGTCGTAATTATCGGACTTCAATGCAGTATAAGCATCAACACCATCCACTGTTGTCCTAACCTTATATCCTGCTGATTCTAAGATATTTTTCAACAGGGTTCTTGACGTAATGGAATCTTCGGCAATTAAAATCGATTTTGTTTTCACTGTACCTTCCTCCGTTAAGGTGGCCTTTGTCGAATCGATAGCAAGTCTGATAGCTGATTTCATCAAATCAGATACATTTAAAATTGTAACAACCTTGCCCGACCCCAAAATTGTTGCTCCTGCAACATTGGGCACCCTTGTGAGTTGTCGTCCAAGATCTTTGACCAAAACTTCCTGTTCATTGATGACGCGATCGACCCCAAAAGAAATTTTTCTGTCAGCCACTTCCAAGATCAACGCGTTTATAAATTCAAAATTACGTCTGCCTCTTGTGTTTCCCAGTCTTAGAATATCTGCGAGTTGCACAAAGGACAGCACCTGATCATCTACTTTGATTGTCTCTCGATTTTCCACAGTTTTAATATCATTTTTTTCGACGCGAACAACACGTTCCACACTCGATGTCGGTACAACGTACATTTGTTCTCCTGCCTGAACCAAAATACCTCGAAATGTAGCAAGAGTAACGGGCAAAGTAATTCTGAAAGTCGTTCCGACATGAAGCTCTGTTTCAAGTGTAATCATACCACCCAATTTTTCAATCTTCTCACGGACAATCGCCATACCCAATCCTCTTCCGGACATTTCCGTAATGATTGGACTTGTTGAAACATCCGATTGAAAAATGAGAGCTAATTTTTCCTGTTCGGATAATCTCCCGGCTTCTTCTTTTTTAATGATCCCCTTTTTAACGGCAACCTGTGTCACTCTTTCCAAATCGATTCCACCGCCGTCATCAGAAATAATAATTTCGACTTTGTTGCCGCTCAACTCAGAAACACCAATTGAAATAGTCGCGACCGAAGATTTCTTGATTTTTTTCCGTACATCGGGTTTTTCAATTCCATGATCAATGCAATTTCGAATCAAATGAATAAAAGGATCTTTGAGTTCTTCCAAAATGCGTCTATCCACTTCAATCGTACTTCCTCTTATCAACAAATCCACATTTTTTTCCTGATCACGTGAAATATCCCGCACCATCTTGGGGAATATTTTCAAAAGCGTCGAAAAGGGAAGCATAAGAACCGATTTCATGTCCTCAAGCAAGTTATCCACCATCCCGCTGAGCAAGTAAGCATTTCCCTCTGCCAATTTGGAAAGATTGACGATCCGTGTTTCGAGCGATTTAATATATTCGCTGTTCCAGTAAAGAAATTCAATCAGCTGATAAAAAGAGGATCCTGTTTTGCCGTCTTCACCCTCTTTCTCAATCTTTTCCAAAAACTGTTTTGCCAGTTTGATATCGGGATATTGCCCCTCCCACACTTTTTTCCATGTATCAAAGGTCGAAACCAATTCCCGTAAATCAGTGGAATACTGTCTCGCAGTTAATTTGACGGCCAACATTTCTTCAGCTTCAAGAAGAAGCGAATCCAGTTTTTTAGTAGAAATCCGGACCGTATCCGACAATAAAGACTTGTCCTGCTCTGCCGATACTTTTCTGTCGGGTGTTTTTTCTTTTTCTTCTATTTTTTCTTCTATTTTTTCTTCGGATTTCTCTATAGCAACTTCTTCACTATGTTCATCCAATTCATTGGCTGATTCAACCGGTTTTGTCTTTTCTATATTGGTCACATTTTCAGATTTTTCCTGCTGGTTTTCTTCCTTTTTTTCTTTCTCTACTGTTCCCCCATCTTCCAATTTTATGAGTTTCTTTAATATTTCCTTAATATCGGTTTTATCCGGATCTGTAATCAGATCGTTAAGTGTATCCACTGCACGATGCATAACATCGAATAATTGAGGCGATAATACCATATTTTGATGCTTCAGTTTTGCAAATATACTTTCCAGAACTTGACAAAGAGATTCTATATCATTGATATTGACAGCTCTGGCCGCTCCTTTTAGACTGTGCGCCTCCCGATAAACTGTTTCAATAATTCCAGCCTTTTCTTTCTGATCCGTAATTTTTTCAAGATCAAGCAATCCGGAAGACATATTCTTTATATGTTCTTCCGCTTCGATTTTAAACATCGACAGAAGTTCTCGATAGAAATCATCTTCTTTTAATTGCATCTTTGCTCCAAAACTATCGGTATAACGCACATGATATTAAAAATTCTATTCACTCATTACAGAGAGTTGTTTATTCATTTCATCCATGAGACGGACCAGCCCGCTTTTATCTCCCGATACTTGTCCCTCTTCGTTAATTGACAACAAAATCTTGCCTAATTGATCCACAGCCTGCTGCATAAGCACAATAATCTCTGAAGCAGGTGCGATTTTTTTTCTTTTATAAACACTGAAAACACTTTCCATTGCCTGGCAAACAGGTTCTATATCAGTAAGACCAATGGTGCGGGCTGCCCCTTTCAAACTGTGAGCCGCACGATGTACACGCTCAAGAATATCATCCAGAGCGGCACCCTCTGGCGAATCGCTTTCAAACTCATCCAGCCCCTTTTTGATCATCTGGATATGCTCTTCAGATTCCAATTTGAATACCGAGATCAACTCCCTAAAGAAATCATTGTCTGACTGATTCATTTCAATTCTCCAGTATATTTTTTAATATTAAATTTGTAATCCTATTCACTCCGATCGAAGCATCAGTACACCGATATAGACTTGGCTACACCTTATATTGTTCAACAATATTTTTCAATTTTTGTCCCAGCTCTCCAAGGTCACGGGCTGCTGTTTCAACCTGCTTTGTCGCCGCCACATTCTGTGTACTGGCCTGCTTGATGCTTTCCATGGCCGAAACCATCTGATCCATGCCGACAAGCTGCTCCTGACTTGAAACCGCAATCTGGGTTGTCGCCTGTGCCGCTTCCGCTACACTGTTTGCCAGCCGCTGAATGGATTCACCGGCTTCCATGGATTGCTTGACTCCGGCTTCTACTGCTTTGCTCCCCTGTTCGGTTGTCATGACCGAACCGCCAGTTGCTTTCTGAATATCATCCAAAATATTTCTGACCCTGGATGTGGACTGCCGTGATTGTTCCGCCAGATTCTTGACTTCCTGGGCAACTACGGCAAACCCTTTACCCTGTTCTCCTGCCTTGGCTGCTTCTATCGAAGCATTCACCGCCAGCAGGTTGGATTGTTCGGCGACATCTTCCACCGTTGCGATAATGCCTCCTATCGCCTGTCCGTGCTCACTGAGCTTCATAATGCTTTCAGCAATGGATTCCATTTGAGACTGGATTCTGTGCATTCCATTGATCGTTTCAGTAACAGCCTTTTCTCCTGCCTGTGATATCTGAACCGCTTTTTGCGAACTCTCAGAAACATGTTTTGCTTTCCGGTTTGAATCCTGAGCAGTCTGCCTAACTTCCTCAACTGTGGCACTTGTCTGATTCGCTGCAGTTGCAGTTTGTGTCGCGCCTGCTGCAATCTGTGTCACAGAAGCCGAAATTTCACTGGCCGCAGAAGCAAGTGCATTGGCGCCTTCTTTTATTTGAATTGTCAAACTACGCAGATTTTTTACCATTTTCTGAAATGTCCGCAGCAATGTGCCTGCTTCATCTTTGGAGTCGTTATCCGGGACTTCAACAGTGAGATCTCCGTTTGCCACTTGTCCTGCAATTTGAATGGCGGAATTTAAAGGACCTGAAATCGATGCAACAATAAGAAATGTTAAAGCACAAAGTAAAAAGATAAAAACAATGATTGTTATAATACTGGTTATCAACATCATCCTGTTGTTTTGTCTCGCGATAGAAAGAGCGGCAGACATATTGTTTTTATTACGGATAATATTTTGATCCAGTTTATCTCTGATCACTTTTCCCATCTCTCTCATCGTATCCGCATCATGTAATATCTGTTCATCAGAAGTACCTTTAATCATACTCAGGGAAACTTTCTTGGAAAATGTGTAATACTCTTTGAAGTCCCTGATCAGTACATCAAGTTCATCTGTAATGAAGACAAAATTATCTTTTTCACTTTCTATCCTCGCAAGAAACCGGTTTCGATAATTTTCTGTTTCAACCAATTTTTCTTCATCCTGCGAAATCACTGCGTCCTGCATATCTCGCTGGATAAAATCCAAAAATTCTACCAAATCACGATTCAATTCCCAGGCAGGCGCATAGCCATTCACAATCTGGCCGATTACTTTCTCATTCCTCGTTGTGTATGATCTGGTTATTATCAAACTGATAATAAATGCCAGTATCGCAAGACCGGGAATCAGAAAAATCTTATACTGAAATTTCAATTTTCTTAACATAACAGACTCCAATCCTTACTGTGTTATGAAAACGGCTCAAAAGACTATTCTGTAATTGATATAATTTTAATGTGACCCTGATTCAAGGATGTACCGGAGGAAAGATATCCGATTGCCCCTGGATCCGATTTTACAAATGACATCACATCATCTTCATAATCAAGCTGTGGCGGAGGAACATCCTTACCCGAGAAAATTTGCATTTGCCAATATGCTTTAATTTTGGATACAGGTCTGTGATGAATTTCATTCGAAAATCCCTTCCGCACCGGAGAATCGTATACAAGATCAACCGGATGAATTTCATTTCCGTCCTCCCAAATTTTTATCTTCTTCAGAAATATTTTTGAAAGGTCATCGCGTGTAATTTTTGAAACAGGATTCGATGAATGCACAATGATTTTATAATTGCTGCTCAACTGTGCATCACTGATCATAAAGACAATTAGAATGGTTATTGATACGAGTAGAAAAGAGCGCTTTTTCATGATTCACCTTTCGTTTTTTTTACAATATAATTCAATTTTACAGTAATCCCTGTTTTCCTAAATTTCCACTTCACTGGAAATAATCAGCTTCGGATCAGACAATAGCTTCACAATATCCAGAATGACAACTCCGTCTCTCGTAATTCCTTTCAGATATTTTGAACGAATTTCTGTTAATGTGGGAAGAGAGGGTTGGATCTCGTTGATGGCAATATTGCGGACACCCAGTATAATATCCGCCAAAATGCCCACTTCCATGTCATTATAATCAGCAATAATAACACGGTTTAAATCTGTCAACCCTTTCTCCGGTAATCCGAAGAATTTCTTTATGTCAATAATTGATATAATCTGTCCCCTGATATTGATAATTCCCATGACAAAATTCGGAGTTCCAGGAATCGGTGTAAACTCTTTCATCGGATAAACTTCCCGTACAAAACAGGATTCTACGCCATACTTTTCGTATGCCAGAACAAATTCTATGATCTCGACCTGATTTTCAATCGCACCGTTCTCTTTCAGTTCTTCAGAAAGTTCCCTGGCCCTATTTTTCAGTATCGTTAATTTCTTATCATTTTTACCCAAACCGTAACCCTCTCTTTATTTGCATCTTCATTTTAATAATTTAAAAAACCATACGTGCTCCTATTATGCATTTAACTCCCCATTCATGGAGAGCTGAATAAGCTCCATCAATCTTCCTGCATTCATTCCTTCGGATTCGGGCAATATTTCTTCACGATCATGGGTTTTTAAAATGGACAGTGCATTTTCAAAATACTTTCTTGATTCCTGCAGATTCCCCTGCTTGCGTGTCAGGTTGCCCAACATAAAATGCGCCAGCACAAAATTGGGGTCCAAATACAAAGCCCTCTTCAATTCTCCC
This sequence comes from uncultured bacterium, assembly GCA_964617625.1. Classification (GTDB taxonomy): domain Bacteria; phylum Zhuqueibacterota; class QNDG01; order QNDG01; family DSAB01; genus CAZTZL01. The sequence continues at coordinate 54,530 of CAZTZL010000001.1, read as the reverse complement.
AGTGCTTTTTCAATAAATCCCTGTTCTTCAAGAATGGCTGCCCGAAGATGATAAAACTGAGGATTTAATTTATCCAGAATGATCGCCTTTTCGCACCAGACAAGAGCGTCGTTCAAATTTCCCTGATTTGCACAGGCCTTTGCCAAATATTTCATTGCCTTCGGATTTTCATTATAATCACCAATGTTCTCTTCAATTTTTTGAATTGTACCTTTGTAATCACCGGATTGGTATAAAATTTCTATCGCTTCTATTGGCGTTAAAGATTGATCCGCTTCCTCGATATTTTGCCACTTCTCCTTTTCTACTTCATCTTCTTTGTTTTTTGTTTCCAATTCTGGATTCGGAATAAAATGAATGTTAGAATCTAGAAAGCCAATCTGGCTTTTATTATCTTCAGAGAAAATATTCGGAATATAGTTTTCAACTCGGGAGCTTTTTTTCATTTCTTTATCGATTTTCTTATATAGAATCGCTCCCGGGAAATTGACAGTAATATATTGGGGAAAATAGAACTGTGATGTTTCGCTCGAACCCACGATAAGCCATCGATCATCCAACAGTGCATCATGCAGTTTACCTACAATCTTTTTCACGATATCTGGAGAAAAATACATTAGCACATTACGGCAGAAAATAACATCCATTGCATTTGTATCGCTAAAAATAGACGGATACAAATCTTCAACCAAATTAAGATAGGAAAATTTTACCATCCGTTTAATGTTGGGTAGAATTTCAAAATTCCCGTCAGCCAACTTTTTAAAATAAGTGTCTTTTATCCAGTACGGAGTGCCTCTGAAAGACCATTCACGATAGACACCTTCTGCCGCTTTCTGTAAAAACAAGGGATTGATATCGGTAGCCAATATCGTGATATTCCAGTCCTTGATATCAGGAATCATTCGAGAAAGGAGTATCGCCAGAGTATAAGGTTCTTCTCCTGTACAACATCCCGCACTCCAGAGCCGCAATCGCTTTCCATTCTGCCTTTGTGATTTGATTATTTCAGGAAGAACATACTGTTCCATTGCTTCGATTATTTTGGTTTCTCTGAAAAAATAGGTCTCTCCGACCGTAAGGTGACATGCCAGAATCTCGACCTGGTTCTTTTTTAGCGGCGAAGAAATCAACCACTGAATACATTCTTCAACATCATCAAATCCGAATTCACGAGCTGCAGAAGAAATACCTCTGAGAAGATCCAGCCACCTGTTCTTTGGAAAATAGATGCCCATTTGCTGATTGATAAAACGGCTGAATTTTGACAAAAGAGCGTTCGGAATTCTTTTATTCATGTTGTAGCTCAATCCCGTTTTTTTAATGCTTTTTTCTTTTTTTCAGATGTTTTTGGTTTCGTTTGACTTTTTGAAATTTCTTTTGCTTTTAACAGTTTATCGCTGTCTTTAATCACTTCATTGATTATATTCGATTCCTTGTTGGACAGAAATTTATTTAGATCATGAATCAATATCATTCCGTCCGCTGATTTGACCACACCTTCGATATATTCTATATCGGTCAAAATATTTGACTTCTCAATAATATCTTTTTCGGAACATTCAATGATATCCAAAACGGCATCCACCAAGATGGCCACATTTATTTGGTTCGTTCGACAGACAATGAAATGGTCCTTAACATTGATGTCATGTTCAGGCAGCTGAAATCGTCTGCGGATGTTCACAACAGGTACAACACGCCCCTGAACGTTGATAACGCCCATCACAATCTCCGGCGCCTTGGGCAAAGGAATAATTTCAGCGGCTTGTGCAATTTTCTCAACAGCTCCCAGATGTAAGGCAAATTTTTGGTTGTCAAGAGTAAATACAACAAAAGATTGGGTATTGTTCATACAATTACACCATATATATAGTTATATTAAATTCAGGGAATGATTTCAATTTCATAAATCCATGCATGGTTACATTTTGTGAATATTTACTATACTTTTGCAGAAGTTGATAAAATTTCTTTGACCACATGGATCACCTGATGGACATCAAAGGGCTTTGTAATATAAACCTCGGCTCGTGCTTCCTGCGCCAGTTCAATCTCTTTGTCCGCGTCTTTTGCAGTCAGGAAAATAATAGGCACCTCGGCAAGTGGTTTATAAAACTTGATCAATCTGGCTGCTGTGATGCCATCCATTCTGGGCATGACAACATCAAGAATGATGATATCAGGCTGCGTCTTCTTCGCAATTTCAACACCTTCCAATCCATCCTCTGCCACGACAATTTCAAATCCCTCTCTTTCCAGGAATTTGGAAAGCAGCATACGGATGCCGCCATCATCATCCACAATCAATATTTTTGACAATATTTTGTCCTCCATATAATCAACGTGAACTTAACGGCTTTCAATATGAATCAGCATTGCTATTTCAAATTTCAAAAGGAAAAAATTCCTGTCTGAAACACTTAAAATTAAATCCATATCAGTTTCTACAAAAGCTATGCCAATCCGTTTAATTTCAATTATTTCAAAGAAAAGGCCCCGAAATAAATAATTCCGGGGCCTTTAACAGACAAAATTGAATTTATGATTTATTTTTGAACAATCGGATTCCACTCTCCCAATTTTTCTATCTTTAATTTGACCGGACCATCCGCCTTCCATCTTTCAGATGAATTGTAATCCCAGCCTAAAAATGCAGAACCACCACCACCAATTGTGGTTATTAAAAAACGATTTTCCAGATGTCCGAAGCACATCGCCTGATCTCTCGGCCAATCCTTGTCTCCACCGCTTGGATCCACTGGAACCCAGCCGTATCGAGGAAGATAAACCTCCACCCATCTGTGAAAAACGTAATCGAGACTTGCATCATCCCCGCGAACAACGACCGAACCGGCGTATCGAGCGGGCAATCCTGCAGCCCGGCACATGGCAATGTAGACAAATGTATACTCTGAGCAGGATCCGGAACCGCGTTTCAGCACGGTCGGAGCGACATTCCAGCCCCCTGCCAGTTCATAGTGCATTGCTTCTTGGATATAGCTATAAATAGAACGTGCAATCCAGTATGGATTTTTCGTCTGCCCCACAGCCTTTTTCACTGCATCCTGAATAACCGGATCATGGATCCAGTATTTTAAGTCATCCTTTAAATAATCACTGCGTATTTCCCCGGGTATCTCCTTCAAACTGCCTACTTTTTCCGGAAAAATGTGGTACATGATATCATACACTTTTGCGTGTATTGTCATCTCAGGACTCAACGACTCTCCTGTTTTAAGTGTATCCGCATGAAAAACAGCGAACCGCTGTTTCCATTGGTCTTTATCAAATCGTGTTGGCGCAACGGAATACCGGATGTCAAGAATATCCTGGTTGTCCAAATTTTCAGGTATTGCAAAAAAGATCGCAACATCTTTCAACACACCCGGTCCGTAATTGACAATTTCGTGGGAATATACAATTTCTGCATCACGCTCGTTCTTTCTTGAAAAAAGCTGATCGTCAAATATTTTGATTTCATAGATGTTGTCATTTTGATAATCCACATTCCAGAGTGCATTTTCTCCCCAGGCAAGTCCTCTCGGATAAGGTCCCGGAGAAGACAGTATCATCACCACACATCCGGTTTGCGGATCGACACGGTAAATCTCGTCCTTTTTCCGATCAGCAATCCAGAGATACTCGCCATCCCAGGCCAGTCCCTGCGGGTCTGCAGCCGGAGATTTGAACGATTTGATAGTCGTACCGTCATCATGGCTGATTTGATAAATCCGGCCTTCACGGCTGTCCGACAGCCATAAAAACATCCCATCCCATGTAAGTCCTTCAGGCAGCATGGTAGGTGCATAAATCATTTTCAATGTCGTTCCAGTTTCGGGACAGATCTGATAGATTGATCCCGAATTCATTCCCTCCAGATCGACATCGACTGCCCAAAGCGTTTTTCCATCCCAGGCCAGATCGGTAATAAAATACCCCGGAGCAGTAAACGATTTCATAAGTTTTCCTGTTTCAGGATCGATTTGATAGAGAGAATCGGTTTTTCGGTCAGCTACCCAGAGCGTGGAATTGGCATAGGTCAACCCCGTCGGGCACCTTCCTGGCGTTGCATGCTGCTGGATCACGTCACCTGGAGCACCGGATAAATGCATCGACATCAACATGATCATGGAGATAATCTTTTTCATTGCCAACTCCTTATTCCTTTAGAAACCAAACTGTTACAAATTTCCGTCTTTATAATAAAAATACCAAATATCAAAATCCAAATGACAATTAAATTCCAAATCAAAAAATTCAAATGAATATTTTTGATATTTGGCATTTGTGCTTTATTTCCCGCCAAAGGCGGGTCCGCCAATGGCAAAGGATTTTGGATTTTATCATTTGGAAATTTAAAAAACGTTGTTCATCTTAAATTTTTACCAAAGATTATTAAGAAGATAATTTATTCGACGGCATTGATCACCTGTTCAAGAAAAAGATTTCCCGGAAGCGCCCCTTCGAATGAATGCTCTTCGTTGATCACAATTTTCGGGACACCCATCACACCATATTTCTGGGCAAGATGCGGAAATTCAGTGACTTCCACAACATCACTCCGGATATTTCCGTTCTCCATGGCCAACTGATAGGCCGTTAGAGCGGCACTTTGACAGTACGGACAGGTCGGCGTGACAAAGACCTGAATATGAACAGATTTGTCGATCTGGCTGAGTTTTTGAACTGCGTCCTTGGATAAAGCCGATTTTTGACTGGAGACTTTTAAAATCGATTCTAAAAAAGTAGCAAATTCATATCCAGTCGGTATACCGTAAAAACGCATTCCATAATCCTCTTTCCCTTCAATCACCGTTGCGGGTATTTTATCAATACCGTACTGTTTAACCTCGTTTGTGTCATTCACAAAATTGTAAATTTCGAGGGACAATTGATCTGTTAGATCAGACACTTCTTTCAACAATTGTTCTGTTTCGGCACAGTATTGACAGGTGCCCGCAACTTTCTGTGTAAAAAGTTTTAATTTGACCGGCCCAACCATCTGCTTGAGCCTTTCTTGAATTTCTTTTTTATCTTCTTCTCTCAGCATTTTTAAACTCCTAAATGATTTTTATTCCGAAATAATTTGATAGGAATGATCTATTTGAACCGACTTAATCAGCATGGCATATACGGAACAGTATTTCGTCCTGGAAAGCTCGATCGCTTTTTTCACATTTTCCTCATTAATTTGTTTTCCGAAAAACTGATATAAAATATGAATTTTAGTAAACACCTTTGGATAATCTTCTGCCTGTTCTGCGCTGACATTAATACTAATATTGTCCAGATGAACTTTCATCTTTGTGAGAATGGATAGTACATCCATTCCCGTGCAACCACCCAAACCCATGAGAATCAATTCCATCGGTTTGGATGCTGCGTATTCGCCACCGTGTTTTTCTTCTGTATCCATCGTTACCCAGTGATTCGTATTTCCTTTCGCGGCCAAAGAAAGTCCCTTGATTTGTCGAATCATTACTTCCATATCGCTTTCTCCTGATCTCAAACGAAAAACAAAGACCATTGCATCCTGACAGATTTAAAAGCCCCGATTATTCTGATTATGTTTCATTTTAAATAAGATCACTCTTCTAACAGGGTTTGTATTGTTTTTTCAAATACATTTTTTTCTCTGTATCCGGTATAACGGTTTACAATTTTGCCATTCTGGTTAATAATAAAAGTTGTGGGGATTCCCTCAATCGGACCGTATGCCTCAAGTACATTTGAGTCCGCAATGGCGATAGGATACGAAATGTTTTGTTCCGCCACAAAGCTTTTCACCTTTTCTTTCCCTTCTCTTCCGAGTGCGAGACCAATAATGACAAAATTTTTCTGTTGATATTTCTGGTACAGCTCAACAAAATCGGGAATCCCTTTACGGCAGGGCGGACACCAGGTGTCCCAGATATCGAGTATAATAATTTTTCCCTGATAATCAGATAGATGCAATGAATCACCCTGAAGACTGATAAGTTTGAAATCCGGTGCAGTGACCTGTTCCGTTTTTCGCTGACCTGAGCTCTTCTGCCCCTGGTTGCACCCTGTCAGAAAAATAAAAATCAAACCAATATGCAATACATAAAAAAATAACCGTTTCATAAACATTCCTCATTGAGTTATTTTTAATCCCTAACGAAAAAACAAGTTCTATAAATAGAAAAATAAAAATCCTTTTTTTCATTCCTTGGAAAGCACATTATCCAGCTTTTTTATAATCATATCCTTGGGTACTGCACCTGTAATTTGATCGATTGGCTTTCCGTTTTTAAATATGATCAGGGTAGGAATGCTGATGACTCCATACTGACCCGTCATGTTTGGATTCTCTTCTGCATTCAGTTTACCTATTTTTGCTTTTCCCTTATATTCCTCTGCGATCTCTTCGATGACAGGCGTTAACATCCTGCAGGGGTGACACCATGTGGCCCAGAAATCGACAAGTACGGGAATGTCCGATTCCAATACTTCATTCTGAAAATTTGCATCTGTAAAAGTGATTTCACTGCCCATAAAGTATTCCTCCTTTTGATATGGTTAAGTAGAATTTGTTTTTTGGTCAGATAGAACATCCAGTAATTTTAAAACGAGTGGATTTTTAATACGATAACAAACCTGATTCCCTTCTCTTTCCGCCTCAACAATTCCGATATTTCTTAAAAGAGACAAATGCTGTGAAATGTTGGGTTGAGCCAAACCCAGGGCCTCTTCGATTCCCCTGACGCATGGCTTCTGCCCTCGTATTAAATTGACAATGCGCAATCGTGTTGGATGCGCAAGCGCTTTCAATATAAGCGCTCTTTCATCATAGTCGAACTGTTGTACAGTTTTCATCATTTCAATAATTCTCGATAAATTTTAGAGCCAATTCAGCCGCAACGGTTCCATCGCCGACTGCCGTGGATATCTGCCGGATTGTTTTGGAACAAACATCCCCAGCCGCAAAAACACCGGGAACGGATGTTTCCATATTTTTATTCGTTACAACGTATCCCCATTTGTCCAATTCAATTTTATCTTTTAAAAATTGGGTGTTGGGATTCAGCCCCACCCAGATAAAAATACCGTCCGCTTCAATTTCTGTTTGCTTTCCTGAATCACGATCCAGAACAGACACAGATTCGACTTTTTGTTCTCCGTTTATCGAGAGGACTTCATGATTTAAATAGAAAGAAAATTTAGGATTTTCTCTTGCCCGTTTTTGAAGTATTTTTTCTGCATTGAGATAGGTCATAATTTCCACAAGCTTTATCGATTTAACGAATCGGCTTAAATATAGGCTTTCTTGTAATCCTGAACTCCCTCCTCCGACGACAACGACATTTTTATCCTTAAAAAACGGCCCGTCACAAGTTGCGCAATAAGATACACCCCGGCCTTTAAATTCTTTCTCACCCGGTATATTTAAAAGCCTCGGGTCACTGCCCGTCGCGATGACAACTGTCTTTGTCTTATATTCGGTTCCATTGGCAACAATTTTTTTGATACTATCATTTAAATAAATATCCTCCACTTTTCCGGAAATAATCTCCAATCCAAATTTCCTTGCCTGCTTTTCCATATTTTGCATTAAATCAAATCCACTGATTCCATTTTCAAAACCAGGATAATTTTCGACCCATTCCGTACTGGCAACCTGCCCGCCAGGCATTAATCTTTCAATCATTCCGACTCGAAGCTGAGCCCTGCTTGCATAAATTCCGGCAGTCAATCCTGCAGGTCCACCGCCAATGATTATAAGATCATAATTATCCATAAAGAACCTCCAGCTATATCTGTTTATTAACATATTCGCATAATTGAATATACAAAATAAAAAATAAAATGCAAGTGTTTTCTTACACTCACATTTTATTCTTCATAAAGTTTTATTAATTAAATCGTTTCTTTTTTTACGAAACGTTTTTTATTTTCGGTATTAAATTTTGGCAGGAATCTCTCGGGTTCTTTAGCATATTTAATGGCAATTTGCCGCGTTATTTTATTGTCTCGTACCAATTGCAGAAGACTGTCATCCATTGTCTGCATTCCCACTGTCGTTGCTGTTTGCATGATCGATGGAATTTGATGTATCTTTTTCTCACGAATAAGATTTCTAACCGCCGAATTCGCCAACAAAACTTCAACCGCAGCCACTCTTCCAGAACCAGAAGCAGTAGGAAGCAATCGTTGTGAAACCACTCCCAGCAATGAACCTGCAATTTGTGCCAAAACCTGCCCTTGTTGTCCCGCAGGAAAAACATCAATAATTCGATTCACTGTATCCGGAGCATCTCTTGTATGCAATGTGGAAAGAACCAAATGCCCGGTTTCTGCAGCGGTGAGTGCCAACGATATTGTTTCCAAATCTCTCATTTCTCCGACCAGGATGACATCAGGATCTTCCCTGAGTGCACTCTTTAAAGCAGCTGCAAAAGATCTTGTATGATGTCCCAATTCTCTTTGTTGAATCAAACAGTTTTTGCGTTTGTAACTATATTCAATAGGATCTTCTACAGTAATGATATGCGAATGACGTTCATCGTTCATAAGCTTGATCATTCCGGCCAAAGTCGTTGATTTACCGTGCCCTGTCGGTCCGGTAACCAGTACAAGACCCTCGAATTCCTTTGCAAGACGAATCACACCTTCGGGCATACCCAGCTCTTCCAAACTTCGTATTTGATCGGGAATAATTCGAAAAGCGAGGCCAAATCCTCCCAATTTTGTAAAAGCATTTGTTCTGAAATGAGCCAGTCCGGGTACGGCATATCCAAAATCAATTTCGAGATCTTTCCTGAATCTCTCCATTTGATAATCATCCAACAGCTGAACGATTATATCTTCCATATCCTGTTTGGTCAGGATTTTGCCTTTCAGTGGAACCAATTTGCCGTCGATCCGGACGATTGGTGGATAGGCCTCACATAAATGAATATCGGATGCGTTATTCTTTACTGCATGTGCAAGTAATTGATTGATCTGCTCCCTTCCAATCATATTCTATCCCATATTTATTATTGTTGGTGTAATGAAGATCATCAGATCTGTTTGCCTGTCATCAACTTCTTTATGCTGAAACAGCTTTCCAAAAAGAGGCAAACTGCCAAGCAGCCAGACTTTTCTAACCGTTTCGATTCTCTGAGTTTTAATAAGCCCGCCTATGACGACAGTTTCACCATTCTTTACAGTGACAATACTGTTCACAGATCTCTTGTCGGTAACAGGCGCTCTGTTCTGATCATATTCAACCCATCCGGTAATTTCTTCGATGACCGGATTTACATACATGGTGATTTTATCATTATCATCAGCATGCGGCGTCACATTTAACTGGATATTCACTTCCTTATACTCAAAAGTGACCATATCGGAATTTCCTGCCGATCCTCTCTGAATTTGCGGCACGGGAACGGTGGTTCCGACACTGATCGAAGATTCCTCATTATCCAGAGCAAGAATACGCGGATTGGAAACAAGTTTGGAATCTGTTTTTGATTTCAGAAAATCAAGAATAACATTGTACTGTCCCGCTGAAAGATAACCCATTTTCCAATCACCTAACTTGTCAGTACCCCTATTAATCAGCGAATAATCCAGTTTATCATCTCCGACTTTCATCTGATTCCACAATTGAGCTGACAATGTCTTATCCCAATCAATTCCCATTTTATCACTGGAATTGGGTGCCAACTCGACCAGTTTGGATTCTATCATAATTTGAATGGGAGCACGATCAAGTTCAGCAATAACAACATCCACCTCCCTGATTTTTTCGGGCCGGTCTGTTACCACCAGTGTACTTGATCTTCGAATTCCCTGCACAGCAACTTTATTGGTTTGCATCCGATTCTTGCCCGCCTCAAGAAAATTCAGAAATTCCGGATGAAATACTTCGACCAGCGTGTCGTTGGTTACAATTTTTCTTACAACGCCGGCTACATTAAATGCATCCGCATATTTTAACCGATAGACTTTTGTAATCCGTCCTCCCGTAAAAGCCATTGCAACAGGTCGGATGGTGATGATATTATCATCCATGACATAATCACAATTATTCACATGAACAATCATATCAAGCGCTTGTTTCAGTGTCACATTTTCCAAATTCATCGTAACCTGTCCGTCTACACCTTCTCCAATGACCATATTCAAATTGTTGGAGGAAGCCAAAAGCCGAAGCGCGCTTTTTATCGGGGTTGAATGAAATTTAAATGATACTCGTCTGTCCCAGTTAATTTGATCCGTTGATTCTTCCTCTTGAGGAGAGATTTCTTTTGATTCCTGTTCATTTGTCGTTTGAATTTGTAGAGGTTTTTCTTCCTGAAAGGATTGATTATTTTCAGCTTGTTTTTCCGGTTCAATTTCTTTTTTTATTTCAGCTGGGACTTCACCAACAACCGGAACGGACGGAACGTCTGCCGGCGGTGTTGATTCTTCTTTTTCAACCGTTGCGAATGATTCTTCTTCTTTTTCAGGCACGCTTGTTTTTACATGTGGTGTTTGTATCATCAGATTTTCATCTTTCTGTACAATTGAAAATGAAGAAAGGGGAGCAAAGTACATTGCCGCCTTAACACCTTTATCTCCATCATTCTGTGAAGATAATTTCATGGTTTGAAGCGGCCCTTCTTCAAATGAAAAATCATGGTCGCCCGTAAACAGTTTTGCACCCCGGATAAGCAGAAAGGCTTCATCAATGGACGGTCTGATATATCCTACCCAATCATACGTTCCGTCAAACTGAAGAGAAGTCGTTACTTTTTTACCAGAATATTCCGGAGTGACTTTAACCAAGCGGCCTGGAGGCTGGATGGTTTCATCAAACCCGGTCATTTTCCCTTCAAGCAATTGCTGATCGTTTAAACCTATTACCAGGTTTTTATTCTTTTTTAAAACAGCCAGTGGTTCCTCACCATCATAGTGCAGATCTGCTCTAAAAATGGGGGGATTTTTCGTCATCTGCTTAATGGTAATCATTTTCCCTTTGGATGCATCCAATTGAATGGTTTGACCATCCATTTGACCTGCCATTCCTGAAAAATAGAGGCATAACTTTTCACCCTCTTTTTGGGAGATACCAATCCATTGTGCATTTTCGTTAAAAGAGAAAATAGCCCAGCACTTATCTCCTTCTTTTCCCTTTTTAATTGAAAGCAGGTTGGCTTCACCAAAAAGCATTGGAATAAAGAGGAAAAGCCATCCCAACAGAGCTATTCGTCTCAAAGGACTATTTTTCCATTTCATGATGTTTCTCTCCATTGTAAAGTGAATTGACGGCCTCCTTTTCGACAAATAACATTCTTCCCTTCTATTTTTTCAACTTTGATACCACCCTCCTCTTCACCTTCACTCAGCACATAGTCATCGATTAATACATAGGCTTTACCTGCTTCCCAAAATATGCCTTTCAATACCACATCGATTTTCATCGGGGGTATCTTTTTAGGCGGCGGAGGCGGCTTCACAATCGTAAACGGATCCCTTCCCCATGAATCATATTTTTTAAATTTAACAATTTTTTTACTGCTGTTTGCATTGGCAGATTGTACCTGGGTTTGCGGCGGGAGCACTTGTCCGGGAGTCTGGATCGGATGGTTTTGATTAATTGCCGGAACCGGCTTCACATTTTTTGGCTTATCAATCAGCTTGAATATCCCGGCAACAGCCACGACGCCCGCAAGGATGATTAGCATACGTTTTTCGCTTTTTTTCAGCGCCATTAATTAAAACCTCATTTCACAAACAATTCAATCCACTTTATCATAATCTTCGGTCCAGAATGGACAAGATCGATCTTTATTGATGAATTTTTGTTCCACATACAATATAAATTGGATGCTACCATCCTTCACTCCCAGTCTGACAAATTCCTATTTTTATTTGATAATTTTGAGTATTAAAAATGAGCCCCTCGAGGCTGAGAGCAAATCGATTCGCCAGATTAAGTTCAACTCCCAGAATGGCTCCTGTCCATAATCCGCTTCGATAGACATCTTTAACTTCACCCCAGTATGTTCTCTCATCGCCATACACAATGAATTCCTGTTTCGTATCATTTCTCTGAATCAAATAGCCGGCAGCCGCTGCATAAAAACGGAAATGCTGATAAGGATAGACGATGCCGAGATAGACATGAACTTCCTTCCAGTCATATTTCATATCATATTCATAGTTGGCCAATTGAGTCGATTCGACAAATTTTCCATTTGAAGGAAACCGCAATACTTGTGCTCCGCACCAGAACCCCATTCGATTTATATCCGAGACAGGTTTTAAAATCATATTAAAACCCACTCCATAGCCAAATTCATATTCCCCTTCATAATCCGATACATTTTCCTGATTGATCCCCATATGCAAATGAACCATTCCGATGAGTCCATAAATATCGATCCGATCGGTGATTCCCCAGCTGCTTTTAATCAAAATACGATGAGAAGACACTTGTTCCTGACCCAATCCCATATCGACATAACTGCCGGCAGCGCTGATGGTCCATTCGCTTTCGCCTTTTGCTTCGACTGGATTACCCGCAATTTGGGCATGCAAATAGGAGAAAGTAACAATCCAAAGCAGACAAAACATCCATTTTACTATTTTCATTTCAAAACTCCATTAGGATTTTTAATCTTTGGCCAGATAAATTTCATCAGAATAAATGTATCCGCCTCCATTCACACTGGATACACTGATCATCACACGCATCCATCCCGGCCGATCTTCATCCTTGGTGATATCTATCACATTATAAACATATAAATTGTAATAGCACTGACCCGGATCATAAGTTATCTGGCTCGTCCAGGAAAGTTCGGCTTTGGCAGTGCTTGGTTCGACACTGGCGGTCAGCTCGGATCCGCTGACAACAGGATTGCCGTTTGCGTCCCACAATTCAAAACGTATACGGGCATATTCTCCGGGCCAGATCGTATCCTTGTACGTGGTCTGTTCAAAATGAGCAATGGTTTTCGACCAGATCACCTGGAGTTCGGCCCAGGGTTTTGCCGACTGATTGTTTTCATCGACTCCTTGTGTCCAGGCAATTAATCGTGCTATACCATCATTCTCGCCATAATCTCCTTTGGTATTGATCACACGTCCTCTGCCAAGTTCCGGATCATATTCCATATTCGGTATGCGCGGATCAGAAACATGGTCACCAATCTGTGCGCCTGTATTCGGATCCTGCATTCCCGTATAATTGTAAAACCGGTCGATGGTCGGAGTCGGATTGCCACCAGTCCAAATTACATTCGCGATACCATTGGTATCCGTATAGGCCGTCGTGGTCACAACACCGCTAGAAGCGGTCAGATAAACGGCCGTTCCTTTTTGAACAGGATTGTTGTACTTATCCCCGACAAGAATGGAGATACTGTCCGAGCCCAGCCATGACCAGGTATTTAAACTTGAAGCCGTTATTGTCAAATGGGTCGATGATGGATCGTAAATATCTTCGATATACGGCGGCCCTGAATAAATCACGAATTCAGTGGATGTCCCGGCGACTTCCGGAATGAGCGGATTGCCGTCTCCGTCTGTGACCTGGGCTTTGATCCGGGCTGTCCCTGACCGTGTCCCGCTGGTGTACGAAACCTGAGAGATACCGCCCACGGTTGGCACTGGTTCGACCGTACTGAGAGAATCTCCGTATCCCGGCGATGCGATTATTGAAAACTTGACATAGGTGCCGTCTGCAACGGGATTGTTCTTTTCATCCCGGATATCCGCGTAAACCGACACGGTTTGATGTTTACCGCAGTCCCGGACGTAGACAAATAATGGTGAATAAGAGACAATAACATAATAGGGACTGCCGGGAAGTATCTGAATAATTGAAGTACCTGATATCGTCTTACCATCCGACAGGACCTGTGCTGTGATAGTCGATAATCCAATCACCGTACTTGAAAATTCTACACTGGCAATCCCATTTTCATCGGTTCTGGCGCTGATTCCGATCTTGCCGATTGTAGCCGTAAAATTGACGGACACATTTTCAACGGGATGGCCCAAAGCATCCGTTACGGAAGCTTGTACGGCGCTTTTTGTGACACCATCCGCAGGAATTGTATTGGGATTCACAGAAACAGCTACATTTTCCACATTGCCGATTGTATAGATTACTTTCACAGTATCCGAGATTAAACTGCCGACACGGGCAATAATTTTAGCTGTATCCGGAGAAGAGCCGCTTGTCAAATAAGTAAATGCAATCCCATTTTGTGTAATTTGTTGTGAGCCTATCGAGCCGGTGCCTTCTACAATAATAAACTGAACCATGGTTCCATCCGCAACCGGGTTCCAACTGGCATCGGAAACAACTGCTTTGATTGTGGCTTGGCTCTGATTGTCTGCCGTTATAAATGCAGGCGTTGCTGAAAGAGTGATATAGGTCGGCTGGGATTCCTGAAAAACAACTTCGACACTGTCTTCAAGGACCTGACCGTAACGAACTTTCACATGTGCCGTTCCTGTCTGAGTACCACTCGTCAAATCGACAGTAGCCACTCCCTGCGTATTGGTTTGCGCCTGATAGGCAATCGTTCCCAGATCCGTTCCGAAATAAACAGTCGCTTCGGGAATAGCTATCTTTCTGGTGGTCTCTTTCAAAACGGCTTTTATTTTTGATGTGCTTTTTCCGTCAGCCAGTATACTTTCCGGTGTTGCCGACAAATCCACTTGAACCCCGACACTTCTAATTATTGTAGAAACCATCTGTGTATCGAGAATAGCCGCAACAGATGCGATGCTGTCAAAGGGACTCGCATGAGGTGTAAATTTAACTGTGGCCAGCCCGTTTGCATCTGTCAAGGCTTGACTTTCAATTTTGCCTGAATTTGTCTGAAACGATACAATCACCTTGGAAACCGGATCTCCATTTCCATCTTCCACATAGGCGCTCACTGAAGATTGATCCACGCCATTGGCGAGCAAGGATGATGGTTCAACCTTGATCTGCTTTAATTTGTGGGAAACCATCGATCCAAATTGAACAAACACAGAATCTTTGAGAATATTTCCATACTCTCCAAGCACCCTGGACAGACCCTGAGTTGTACTGCTGGTTAATTGAATCTGCACAAAACCTTGCTGGTCCGTTGTAACTGCAGAGGGAATAGAACCCAGATTCGTACCCAGTCGAATAGAAGCACCAGGAATCCCGATACCTGTCGTTACCTCTTTTAAAAACACTTTGACATCAGATTTGCTTTTACCATCTGCAATTATATATGTCGGCGTCGCCTGAAGGTCAAATAAAATACCTTTCATCAATACCTGGGTTGTTTTACTGGCACTATCCACAACGGCTGATACTATCGCCCACTGGTCCGCAGTACTTGGTGCACTCATCAGAGTGGCTTCCGCTGTTCCTGAACTATTGGTTAATTTAATGGAATCAATACTTCCGACTGTGGTTCCAAACCGGACCATAGCATCACTGACCGGATATCCGTTCTGGTCTTTCACAGAAACAGAAATTGTGCTGCTTTCTTCGCCGTTAGCACGGATTGCGTTTGATGCACTTGTGATGTCAAAATAGTATTTTGATCTCGTAAATTCCACTTGCACCGTATCTAAAAATGTGGCGCCATATCGCGCAACAATATTCGCTATCCCTTCGATCGTTCCACTTGTTAAATCTACACTGGCAATTCCTGTATTCTCTGTTTTTCCCGAAGAAGGGATGCTTCCGATTGAGGTCCCAAAACGTATTTCCTGATCTTCGACTCCTATTTGTGTTGTTGTTTCTTTTACATACGCCATAATGGCGGTTTTGCTTTTCCCGTCAGGAGGAAGCTCACTGTATTGTGATTCGACAAAAAACTGAATGCCCTTAAATTTAACCGTCACCACTGCCGAGTATGCGCCCCATGTGGCTGTGACTACAGCGGTGGTATCTCTTGAACTCGCGATACTGATCAGCTTGACAGAATTGGTTTCGCCATTGATTTCTATATAAGAATCGATCACACCTGCCGATGTTGTGAGCGATACCACTCCGCTGCTGTCCATTGCATCGGGCGAAAGCGTAATATAAATATCGGTTCCATCAACTCCGTTTGCATAAATTGCATCGAATTGCGCACTAAGCCGGATCCTTGCATCCAATTGTGAAATAACATTCACGATAACGGCAGAAGAGGCCCTGTCAGAATATTGTGCAGTAATTTTTGCATTTCCGACTTCCTGCCCGCTGATAAAAACCGATTGCGCCCAGCCATTGGCATCGGTTGTTGCTTCAGTAGTTACCGTTCCCAGGGAAGTGCTGAATGTAATAACTTCATTGACAAGAGGTTTGCCATCTTTATCCAATAAACGAACACGTATGATAGATTGGGATTCACCTACAGCAATTTGACTTGGAGAAGCCTGAATATCGACCAAAATGGGGATATCTTTATGTAGGGAACTGGTGGGATCCATCGGACTTTTTTGTGAGCATGTACACCAAAAAAGACACAGCACCGGGAGTATAACACAGAATGAGATCAGCAGTTTATTCGCTGGGCTCAGATTTCGCATAAAGTCCTCCGTAGGCCATTATCAATATCAATTTATTGATTAGACCTTGTTATGAATCTCTTTCTTGTTTTTTATGGCATCTTCATTGATGCTCTCCTTCCTCAATACAATTACCCCTTTGGCATTCGCGGTAAGAGTAAGTTGTTCCTCTGATTCTTTATATAGAGATACTTCGTTGATTCTCATGACATACGGAAAATCCGGAACTGATTCTATAAATTTTGCAAACTGAATAAAAGACCCGGAAAATTCCAAGGTAAGCGGCAACTCTATTACGCCCTCATCTGCTTTCTGTATTAATGCGAGACTTTCATAACCAGGTGAAATTGAAATAAGCGTAAGACCATATTGTTTTCCGATTTTATCAATCGAGCGTCCAAGATCCAATAAATTTTCTACAGGATAAAAGTGTTCTTCGCGAACGTCGATGTATGCGAACAGGCTGTCTACAAATGTTTTCATGCTTTCCAATCGGGATTCAGGAACTTCACTTTTGATCTGATTTTGCAGTAATTCCCATTTTTTCTCTAATTGTTTTTTATCACGGGTCACGGGCATATAGAAAACACCCAGCCATACAAAAAAAAGAATAATGGTTGCCAAAGGCAAAACAAATATTTTTAACTGAGATTTATTCATATTCGTTACCGATTTAAATATCCCACAAGTTCAAATTCATACGGATTTTCTTCACTCGCGTCGACTTCGTTGACCAGTTTGATGTCATCGAAATAGGCAGAACTCTCAAGCTTGAGGATAAATTGTGCGAGATAAATTTTTACATCCGGTGTTTTTACATCACTCATACCCTTCATCTCAACAACCCATTTTGGCTGCTGGGGTGTTTCTTCGACTTCTTTCTTCCCTTTTTTCCTTGAAACGGGTTCATTTTTTTGATCAACTTTCTCCTGTTCATATGTAAAAGAAAGAAGAGCCAACTTTTCAGGAATCGAATGCGAAACAAGTCGAAGAACTGGAATCAAATATTCATCCTGTTGTATTTTGCCTTCCATATTGTTAATTTTATTTTCCAAAATATTTTTCTGTGTTTGCAAAGTGGCATACATTTTACCGCTGTTCTTCGATTTTAATGCCCTGGCTTCCATCATACCCAGACGTTTTTTAAGAGAACCAAGTTCATGGCTTGCATTCCAATAAACGGACAGTATGATTATAAAAATAATGCCTGCAACAAACTGGAAGGTTTTGTTTAACGAATTGAATGTATGAATCCTTTTATAGGGAAGAGGCAGCAGGCTTCCTTCCGTATTGGTTTCCATTGCCATTGCAAGACTGGCCGCCTGTTCAAGATATCTTTTTTGAAAAGTATTTTGCTGTTCTTTGCTTCCGACAACCCGGATATTTTTGAAATAGGGCAATGAAGCGACGGGGATCTCAATTTTTTCCATTAACACTTGCGAAAGATGCTTCATTCGGGAACCGCCGCCAATAAGATAGATATTCTGCACCTTGTCACCAGCCGTTTTATCTCCGTAGAATCCAATCGAACGGTGAATTTCACCCGCCAAACGTTCGAGGACAGGGCGCATCATTGCGCCTACTTCAGTAAGCGGAGCACCCCGATAAGTCATTCCTTCTGAAAACCCAAGCGGATATCCGTATTTCACTTTGAATTCGAGGGCTTCATCTTCTGTAAACTGAATTGCCCGTCCCTCATGAAAAATCGTCCCGGTGATGGCCTTTGTAAAATCTTCACCGCCGACAACAATTTCACGAAAGAAATCCAATTGTCCATTTCGGAAAATGACAAGCATACTTCGCTGTGCGCCAATATCCAGAATACCGATCGTACCGGCTCTTTCCTTTTTGGGTATCAATTCCAGAAAGTTTTTCATTCCCACGATATTGGGCACAACTTTATGAGGAACAACTCTTTCGTGGATAAAATACTGAATTCTGCCTTCGATTTCATCAGCCGGCATACCCATTGTCAGATATTCGATATTGCCGGGGGTTTTGGGATCGTTCCCTATGGTTTTGTAATTATATACAATCTCGCCTGTATCTTCATTCTCTTTCCCCATTTCTCTTTTCAATTCGAAAAGAATGGACTGAAGCAAATCTTTTTTTGCAAGCTGCGGGAAACTGTCCCGGTGGACCACAACTCTGGAGCCGTCAATCCCGAGCACAATTTTAGTCTGTTTGAGTTTCGTTCCTTTTTGAAATAGATGCCGCAAAGCCTGGTAGACAGCGTCTTCTGAAAATTCAGATCCTTTTGTTGTAAAAGAAGCGCGACCGAATCCCTCGACAATGAGCTTGGAGCCTTTGCGGTTCAGCAGGACATACTTCATGTTGTCGAGGCCCATATCGAGCCCAAGAACATTGACCCACGGTTTTGATGTATTTAATGTAAAACTTTTCATTTTTGCAATAGTTTTAACCTAAATTTCACTAATAAGACCAATGTGCAATTTTTGTACCATCACCGCCATTCACATATTGTGAAAAAACACGCATCCATTCCGGTTCATGCCGGACATATAATGTTTTGGAACTGACTACAGTCACTTCCCCGAATCCGTAAATGCCGCCCAGAACATTCGGATCAAATCGATTTGAACTACTACTGTTAGCCTCTACCTTTGTACCTGAATTGGGAAGATAGAGCACGGCTTGAACATGTGCTCTTCTGTCCAGATATACATTCCCATCCACTATAAAAATGCCGTGGATATCTATATTGGCATTCACATACATATCTCCATAAACATGTGTGACATTGGGTGTATTTCCAGACCGGTAAAAACTGGTACTTGGATAATCATCTGTTGCAGTCCACGGCCCGCCTTTTTCGTGGCCCTGAGAAGCGGCCATACTGGTTAATGTCGAATTGTTCACTTGCGGCATGGGGCTCCTATTGGCGACCTTCAAGTCGTCATCAACAACATTATTGGAATCTTTCGTAGTGACATTGGCGTCGATAGATCCAGATACGAAAATCGACCTTCTCCAGATCGGATTTTCTTTCATTTCAAACAGAATTGTTCTGGTACGTCCTTCATCAATAGTCACCGTTACTTCCATGATCATTGTCCCGGCGTCATAAAATGTATCCACTTCCACATCGATACTTCCGATTGTAAAACTTGTGTCGCTCGTCAGTGTTCCTGCCGAGAGGGCGGCCGTGCTGTAAAAAGCGGCGCTTTCCATCAAATAATCGGCTCTTACGGAGTTCATTTGATTAATGACATTCTTGCTTTCACTCTGTAACAACATGGAGGCTCCAATCCCCATGAGACCCAGTGTCACCAGAAAAACCAGCACGAAAGCGGAGAAAAAGCCCTCTTCCTTTCTCAGCCTTTTTAGTGTCTGCTTCTTCATTGCCGCCTCCTTCTATGCTAAAAAAGTTAACCTTCTAAATATTTCCAATTTCAATATTGGCCTGCCATCTTAAATGTGATTCCGGATCTATCAAATAATGAAATGGTAATTCAATATGGGAACAGTTTCTTTACAAGGTTCGGTGTAGTAGTGAATATTAAAAACCAAACTTATATTGAATCCAAATACATTCACCTGTTTACTATTAACTACCTGTAAATATATTTCGCAAAGTAACCTGGGTTTGGATACTGGTCATGAATTCTGGGGGACCTACATCCATTTTTATTCGAATACGCCTGACATATGATTTAGTAGACGTCGTATTGTCGTTGGAATCATAATACGTGAGATTAAAACTCTGTATCGGGTAAATCATCGGCTGATCGCCCCCGCCGTCATCCCGCATGAGAGCGCCATGATATTCACTGTATGTAACAGCGCGATTGGACCCAGTTGGGGGTTGAAAACGAAATCCAATTTCGTCCGAACGGCAGCGAGTGATAGTGGTCGCTCTTTTTAATTCTTCAGTCATGCGAAGCAGTCCCACACGCGCTCCCTGTGCAATATTTTTTGCCACCCTCATTTTCATATAGGCCTCCACATTGGTGGCAACAAAAGGCGTAACGGCTGCAATCAGAATACCGGTCAAAAGAAGAACGACAACCAGTTCGATCAGCGTGTAGCCGGATTGCTTGTTTTTTAATTCGGATGGCATGATCCTCTCCGCTGTGTTATTCAAAGACATGATCAACCAGCCATGTGGACAGAACGATATCCGGCATATCGTTCGCGCTCACAGTAACCGTAACCGTGACATACGTCACGCTGTTGACCGTTGTTTCACTTGAAATATCGACATTGCCTGTGAATCCTGTGGGGGAGCCGGAAACAGTACCGGGCCAGTTGCTTTTTACCCAGTCGTACCCCTGGCTGTCTTCCAATTCTGCAACATAATCGGCAATGATTCTCTCCATGATTTCCTGTGCGTATAATGTGCCCCGCGAAATCAGACTATAAGTACGACCGGCATCTATGTTGCCGATTGCAAGCCGACTCAAAGGAATAATCGCAATACTGAGAATCAGAATAATGACAATCACTTCGACAAGTGAAAAACCCTTCTCGCCGGCACATTGACAAATCTGTTTTTTTAATGGCATATTGTAAATCCGCATCCTGAACCCCCGACTTCTTCAGCCAGATAGGCATATCCCGATTCTACAATAATGAGATGCATATGCGAGTTAAAACGCGCTACAGACCGTTCGCCTGTAAAAGTGGCTCCATTCAAAGCCGGTTCGCCCCATTCCATAAACGACAATGTATTGCCGGTTGCCGAAGACGTAATCGTAACACCGCTGGATATTCCTGAACCCAGTTGTACGATCAGGTCGTCATCATCCGAAGTCGATGATTTGACATATGTTCCATCAGAGTGGTATTTTACTTCGTACTTATTCGCACCCTGATTAACAATGAAATCGACCCTGCGGTGTGTGGTCATGGCCACTTCTTCCGCATATCGCAAATCGGCAAGTGCTTTATTGGCTGCATTGAATATCGTTGTCTGCTGATTTGTATGCTGCACATTCACCCCGACCACACCGGTCAAAAAGGCCACAGCCGTAATCACGACAATCAATTCAATGAGTGTAAATCCTTTTCTTGAACGGAGAGACTTTTTTTCCTTACTGATTTTCATCGATACTCTCCTTGAAAGACCAATTCACTTTACTCATTTCCTAAATTGGATAACTCCAAAAAATCTTTACGGAGAGGGCGGTTCTGCATCTCACCCTCTCCGTAAAATGATCCAGACAACCCGGAATGTAAAAACCCATTCCAGGTCATTTTTCTGATTTCAAGATATTATCTTGAATGTGCTGCAACCGAACAGGAACAGGCGCCATCGGAACCCAGTGAATAGGTCCCGCTCTCCGGACAAGCCGGCGTTGTAGGCAGATAGGCCGGTACAAGATTAGCAAGACTGGTTTCCGGTGTGGCTGCAGGATCTGCTGCCGTATCCACGGCCAGCTTGAATTTAACGGCTGTTTCGATGTTCATCTGATTGGACCGGCAGGCAGCCACTTTCGCTGCACCCGTCGCACTGATAAACTTTGGAATAGCCACTGCGGCCAGAATGCCGATGATGACGATCACAACGATCAGTTCGACCAGTGTAAAGCCTCTTTGGGAACGTGTTTTCATGATTTCTTCTCCTTTCATGAGAATTTGCAAGTTGTATAAAATTTCCTTCTTTAAACACTCATCCTTCTTTGTTTAACCGATTTTTACTATCACCACCTTCCTGTATTTTCTTTACATTCTGATATTTTACAAATTCCTGTATTGTAAAAAAGTTTATCCATCAGCTGATCATTTCAGCACTCCCACCATACCCCACATGGGCAGAAAAATACCAAGTGCCAGGACGGTCACCGCTGCGGCCATAACGATAGTGAGCAGTGGTTCGATCATCGTAGTCAACCCTTTAATCGCATATTCCACTTCCATGTCATAATGGTTCGCAATGCTTTTCAGCATATCGTCCAGCGAACCTGACTGTTCCCCGATTGAAATCATGCGAATAACCATTGGAGGAAACAGATCGAATTTTTTCATGGAACCGGCAATACCTCCACCTTTCTCAACACCAACTGCCACATTCCTGATACTTTTTTCTATAACCGTGTTGCCTACCGCGGTTGATACCGTCGTGAGTGTCTGGAGAATAGGGAGGCCGCTTCGGTTCAGCGTCTCGAACATTTTTGTGAAACGGGCCATGGAACTCTTGGAGGCGAGAGGACCGATGAGAGGAATTTTCATGATAAAACCGTCCCACCAGAACCGTCCCTTCTTGGTCTTGACAAACGTAGTCATTCCGATAACACCCCCTACCACAACCACAAAAATGGCGATCACATTACTTTTGATAAAATTACTCGTTCCCAGAAGCATCTTTGTTGGCAGGGGCAGTTCCATATTCATACTATCGAAAATCGTAGTAAACTTGGGAACAACCACCGCCATGATCACAATAAACGCGACAACCATCGCACTGAGAACAAAGATCGGATACTTCATGGCCGACTTTACTTTTTTACTGGTTTCCTCATCATGTTTCAATACAGATGCCATTCGCTCCAGAACCTCATCAAGGGCACCACTCATTTCGCCGGCATACACCGAGTTTACATAAAGTTTCGAAAAAACCTTGGGATGTTTGTCCAGCGCCTGGGAAAAACTTTTACCCGACATGACATCGACATAAACCTGATTCAGCACATCCCCCATCATTTTGCTGCTCTGGGAGCTGAGCGCTTCCAGTGCGGTGAGCATGGGAACGCCGGCACGCAGAAGCGTAACCAGTTCACGTGTGAAAAGAATGATTTCATCGGCTTTGATTTTTTTTGTAAAAAGTCCGCTGCTCTCCGACTTTCCCTCTTTTCGCATTTTTATCGAAACCGGCCGGTATCCCTTATGGTAAATTTCTTTGGAAACGGTCTGTTCGTTGGCTGCTTCCAGTACTTCGTTAACAATTTCTCCTGTCGGTGTGACAGCTTTGTATTCATAAGATGGCATTGTTCGGTTTATCCTTTGTTCTGTTTATACAATATTCGTTACTCTTAGCACTTCATCAACAGTTGTAATTCCTTTGAACACTTTTGCCCATCCATCATGTGCCAGCGGCCGCATTCCCTCCTCCATGGCCACCTTTCGAATTTGATCTGCAGGTGCATCTTTCAATACACACGCTCGAATTTTTTCACTCATTTGAATGACTTCCATAATTGCCATTCGTCCCTGATATCCGGTATCGCGGCAATGTTTGCACCCGGTTCCATGAAAAAATTTGATCGAATCCGTATGTTCGATGCCAAAACTTTCGAAAACATCTTTCGGAATCTGATAATTCGGCTTGTACTCTGTTTTACATTCCGGACAAATTTTCCTGACAAGACGCTGGGCCATAATGCCAAGCACGGCCGATGAAACAAGAAAAGGCTCGATTTCCATTTCTGCCAATCGGGTAATACCGCCCGCAGCATCATTGGTATGCAGAGTAGAAAGAACCAAATGTCCGGTCAGCGCTGCCTGAACAGCAATATTAGCCGTCTCTGCATCGCGAATTTCACCTACCAGAACAATATCCGGGTCCTGACGCAAAATTGCCCGTAATCCCTTGGCAAAAGTCATTCCCGCTTTTACATTGACCTGGGATTGCCGGATTCGGGGTAATCGAAACTCGACGGGATCTTCGAGCGTGATAATGTTCTGTGAAATGGCATCAAGATGATTCAAAGCGGCGTATAGAGTCGTTGTTTTACCGCTTCCGGTAGGTCCGGTCACCAGGATGATGCCATAAGAATTGCTGAGAAGCGATTTGATCCCGTTCAAAACATCTTCTTCATAACCAAGATTGTCGAGGCTCATCAAAGCCGCGCTTTTATCCAGGACTCTAAGTACAAGATTCTCGCCGTTCACCGAAGGAAGTGTGGAAACTCGGATATCAATCTGTCTTCCGTCTTTCAATTTTATACGCAATTGCCCGTCCTGCGGTATCCGGTGTTCCGCTATATCCAGATTGGACAGAATTTTTATTCTGGAAATAATTGCTGACTGCAAGTTTTTGGGCAGTTGAAATGTCTCACGTAAAATTCCGTCCTGACGAAACCGAACACGGAGCTCATCTTCTTCAGGATTGATATGGATATCCGAAGCCCCTTCGATGATTGCTTGAGTCAATATCATATTTGCCATTTTAACGACAGGAGCTTCTTCGGCCAGCTTCTCCAGATCCTGAATGGATTCATGAGCTTCTTCACTTTTGGTCTCTTCCGATTCAATGCCTTCTAAAATATCCTGCATTTCTTCGTTCGAGACTTTCACCGATTGTTCAGAGGTCTTTCCGTAATATCGATCAATGGCCGATTCGACTGCTTCTCTGGAAGAAAGTGCTGGAGAAATTTCAAGCTGGGTGATCCGCGTTACTTTGTCAATCGCCTTCACATCTTTGGGATCTATCATCGCCAAAAGAAGCGTGCTGTCGATCTTGAATAATGGGAAGAAATTGAACTGACGTGCAATATTCCCGGGAATCAGTTCGAGCACTTCGGGATCTATTTCATAATTTTTCAGATCAATATAGGGTACATGCAGTATGGATGCTTTCGTTTCTAAAATAACCTCTTCTGTGGCCAATTCGGATTCTAGAAGAAGTTCTTCGAATGACATATGGGCTTTCCCGTTTTTGATCTGCCCAAGAATGGCTTTTGCCTGCTGAAGCGTCAGAATTTTTCGCTCCACCAACGCACGGGCCAATGCACGATCGTTATCGCTTTTTTGAGTTGTCACCTTCGCGACTGTTTTTACATGATCAGGCATCCAAATACCTTCTTACCACGTCCAAAACCTGAGGATAACGGAATGGCTTATAGAGGAATTCATTCGCCCCTACCTGTTGCCCCATTTTCCGTTCTCCTTCTGTCGCACGTGAAGTCAATACAATGATTGGAATATCTTTGAAACGTTTATCAAATTTTAATAATCGAGCCACTTTAAATCCATCGAGCATCGGCATTAAAATATCGAGAATAATCAAATCCGGACGATTAGTTTTTACTTCCTGGAGAGCTTCCAGACCGTGAGAAGCTACTCGAACACTGTACCCCTCTCTTTCCAAAGGTTCTCGAAGAATTTTAACAATCAAAGGATCATCATCCACAACCAGTATTTGCTTTCTTCCGTCGCCTTCCAAAACATCACTTTGTAGAGTATTTGTTACAAGAGCATCTTTTACTTCATCCTGAATTTCCATCTCTGGGCTGACCCTCCAGCCTCCCTGCACATCACTGTTTATCTAAAAAGCTCCAAATATTTGCTAATAATGAGCTCACCAAACAGCAAATGCACGAGAGTGCCTATTGCAATAAACGGACCAAATGGGATTGTGTCACCAATACGTACTTTTTTAAAAATTATTCCGTAAAAAATAAACAGTGCTGCTATAAAAACTCCATAAAACAAACACAGAGCTGTTTTCGGAAATCCAACGTAAACACCAATCATAACAAGGAGTTTCAAATCCCCCATTCCCATGCTTTCCTTGCGAAATAACAATTTCCCGAGAAAAGAAATCGCCAAAATCAAAAATCCTCCAAACAGCGCCCCCGCTATAACCATATACCATATTTCAATTTGTAACCCTATCATGAGAACCATCCCCAAAATGAAACCGGGAATCGTCAATCTGTTTAATATCAATCCATTATCGATATCGATAAAACTGATTGGAATTAAAAATAGGACAAGCACACCATAAGCAATGGTTTGATTGGACCACCCGTATTTTAAAAACACAGATACAAGACAAAATGCAGTCAACAATTCAACTGCTGGATAACGCCAGGAAAAAGATGCATGACAGGATCGGCATCGCCCTTTAAGCAAAATATAACTTAACACCGGAATATTGTCATAGAATTTTACAGGCTGACCACACGAGGTGCAATGCGATCCAGGTCGAACAATTGAAAGACCTTTTGGCATTCTGTAAATTAGTACATTGAAAAAACTTCCTAAAATCAAACCCAATGTACCGACTACGATTATTTCCATTACCATCATTTTCTTTATCTCAAGAATAACATTCGTTTTGTTTTTGCAAATTGATTTTGCTGAACGCGATAAATATAAACACCGCTTGCCACGATATTGCCGCATTCATTCTTTCCGTCCCACACCGCCGTATGTTGAGCCGCTCCCGGGAAATACTCATCGACCAACACCCGAACCCTCTGCCCTAAAATATTGTATACCGTCAACGTCACACGACCCGGCTTTTGTACTGCAAATTCAATGGATGTTTCCGGATTGAATGGATTGGGATAATTTTGTCCGAGATCGAATTTACCTGGAAGCAGGCCCTCATATTCCGAACCATCACCATTGCCCAGAGGACGAATGATAACGAGATACATGTTGTCATCGACCGAACCGCAGTTTCCACCCAGGGTCACTTCTCCTTCTTCATACTGTTTATAGAGAACATCAAATTTTTTTCCTCGAGAATCCACAATCTGTTCATCCATCAATTCCCAATCGATCAGCCATTTGGGCAACGAAGCAATTTGCGCATCGTATGCAACATAGATCACAGCGGTTTGATTCAGATAAAATTGAAGGAAATCCGTATCCCGATTAACTTTGTCATCATTTGCAGTTTGAATCCACATCAGATGCTTCAGTGTATCCGGAACCGAAGAAAGCCTATAATCTCTGTCGATATAGTAGACGTCTCCCACCGAGATATAATTGATCTGATAAGCGCTTTTATTCAGATTCGCCAAAACTGCCCGGCTCCCTTTGTGCGGAACGATAAATACGAGGTACATATCATCATCCATTGTTCCATAATTCGCACCCAGAATAATCTGGCCTTCCGTAATTTCCTCCGAGAACAGATGATAGGCTTTGGATCGTGAATCAATCACCTGCTTCCCTGTGACGGTCCATTCCTGAAGCCATGTGGGGGTTTGTGAAATACTGTTGTCATAGGCGACATAGATTGTCGCCTCTCCACGCAATTGAAAAGATAGAAAATTTTCCCCTTTTGTGGCTTTGTCATTATTTGCAGTAAGAATCTGGATCGCACCCTGAATCTCCTGGGGGGCCTGATCAATTGTATAATTCCGATCTACGTATCCGGCTTCTCCTGATCTGAATGTGCTGAATTGATATCCAGTTTGGCTGATACCGCTCACAGATGCCCATTCGGACAGAAGATAATTCACACCGTTACCCGAAGCCATAATGTTTGGGTGTAAGGCCCTGTCAGAAATATTGGACACATGAATCTGATAGGCTTTTTCTCTTCGATGAGGCGAAGTCGACAAATGAACACGTACTCCATTTGAATCAAGCTGGGCCGAATTAACCACAATACTGTCGTTGATAGTATAATTGTTTTTATTTTCAGCGCTTGTTTTCTCAAGTTGTTCAGAAAAAACCAAATCCACAAGAATCGGTGACAAGATTTCCACTCTTGCCAGGACAGGAGGTGTGTTGTCTGCCGAACTGCCTGAACTCTGCATTGTATAAACAAACCATGTATCCGGACTGATGACATTGGGTACAGCTGCTCTGTCTTTGATATGCTGCACATTAATACTGTAACTGACACTCGGGCGGTGATCGCTTGTGGATAAATATACATTTTTAGTGTTGCTCGGATCCAACACGGCTTCATAAACTTCAACACCCGGCTCGATATAATAATTTTTTCTGTCCTGTGCGGAGGTCTTTTCCAGCGCTTCGTCAAATCTCAATTCCAATGCATTTGCACCCTGAAGTTTGACAGAAAGCAATTTTGGTCTGGTTGTATCCGGAGGTGAGTATGTATACGTTTTTTCTATCGGCTGTTTCAATATATTGGGTATGGGGGCCCGGTCCGTGATTCCAGCGACCGAGATTGTGTAAGTAATCCCACTCTGATGTGCGTCAGTCTCCAAAAGAACTTCTGTCAACGACGCTCTCAGATAGGCATTGTTTACTTTGATGTTCGGTGTTATCGTATAATTCGTTGCATTCTCAGCACTCGATCTCGATACCGGCTCATTAAAGACAATTGACAAAGACATATAAGTTTGCAATTTTGCGGTAACCAATTCCGGTGCAACTGTGTCAGGAGGCATGTATGTATAATTGTAACTATTATTGGACAGTTTAATGGTATTTGGATTAAATGCCCTGTCCTTGATATTACTCACAGTGATTGTGTATGTCTGCGCCTCGTGAGCAGCCGTGGTCAGCCATACAGTCTTAAAATTGGCATCCAGTGTAGCCATGAGGATATTTACCGGTGGATCAATCACATAATTCTCTTTGTTCCGGGCTTCGGTATCCCCCACAGGTTCACTGAAAGTCAATTCCAGTAATTGATTGGTCTGCAGTTTTGCCGATATTAACGCAGGACTGATTGTATCGATAGGACTCCATGTATACTTCTGCTTTGTATAGGCTGCAATGGGATTCTTGTTTACAGAGCAATCTTTAATACCATTAACAGTTAATTCATATTCTCCTGCAGCATGCGGAGATGTTTCAAGAACAACCTGTCCTTCGGATGAAGAAAGAAAAATATCATGAATCTGAATATTGTTATTGATGAAATAGTTGCTCTTTTCCTGTGCACTTGCCGAATCGAGAGGTTCACTAAAAGTGACTACCAGCATCTGATCCGTATGAAGAATACTGGAAACTATTTTCGGAGAACTGTTGTCCTCAGGCAGATAATCATACTGAATGTATGTATTTGGCAAAATCACATTCTTGGCCTGGGATCCATCTTGAATATTTTTCACAAGAAGGGTAAAGCTGCCGATTTGATGAACCGTGGTCTGCAGAATTACATTTGTCATTTCGACATCAAGAATAGCCCGCACCACTTTCACACCGTTGTTAATAGAATAATTGGATGTATCTTCAGCGGAAATACGGTTCAGCGCTTCGCTGAATCTCAATTTCAACATGGTTGTATTTAACAATTCAACACTAAGAAGAACCGGTCTTTCCGTATCGACGGGTGTATATGTATAAACATATTTATTCTCGGAACCAATCACATTGGGTGTTACAGAAAGATCTTTAACTCCGGTCACAGTAACTGTATAGCTTCCCTGCTGATGAACCGATGTTTCAAGAAAGACCTGCATCTGGGATTGGCTGATACTCACATTGTAAACTGCTATTCCGTTTGAAATGCTATAATGGCTTTTATCCAGTGCCGAACTCGCATCCAGGGCTTCGCTAAAAGAAAGTTCAAGCATCTGCGTTCCATGAAGGTCTGCCATAATCAGTCTGGGAGGAATGTTGTCGGTTTCGCCACAGGTATAGGTTCGCTGCGTATTTTGCTGGATGCTGTTTGCCGGAGTGGCAATATCCTTAACATTGTTCACTGTGAGTGTATATTGCATGCCATGTACATGTGTTCCGGTCTTGAGAAAAACTTTTTTTAATGAGTTGTCTATGCTCGCTTCGGTTATAGAAATAGCTGGAGTAATGGCATAGCATCCAATATTAGTAGCAGAAACTTGATCCAGGGGTTCGCTGAACTCCAGTTCGAGAAAACTGTCACCCTGCAATTTTACATTCACGAGCGCAGGAGGGGTCGTATCCATTGATGGTAAATCGTATCCTTTTGTTCCTGAAACAATCACATTGGGTACAGTCGCCTTGTCAAAAACATTGGTAACTTTGATTGTATAGGAGACTCCCTGCTGATGATTTCCGGTAGCCAGATATACCCGGTTCAATGAATCTCCCACAAGAGTGGCATTCTGTATTGCAACAGAGGGCGTAATCAGATAATTACTTTCAGTTTCACTGGAAACGCGATCCAGAGATTCGCTGAAGAAAAGTTCCAGTACATTGGCTCCGTGCAGGACCGCTTTCGTCAATACGGGAGGAGTGATATCCGGAGGATTGTACGAATAATCAACAAAGGAATTAGCCTGTATCGTGTTGGGAGTCGTGGCCCGATCCTTGATATTGCTAACTGTAAGACGATAAGTACCGGCAACATGGGATTGCGTTGTGACAAGAAGAACAATCTTTCTCGTCACATCCAGGGAAGCACTCTCTATTGAAAGACTGGGACTAATTGTATAATTATTGATGTTTGTCGAACTGACGTCATCCAACGGCTCACTAAATGTGACACGCAACAAATTGCCGCTCGTTACCTCTGCAGCCACGAGCGTGGGAGGTGTCTGGTCTGGAGGCGTATAGACATATTCCTTGTGCTGAGGTGTCGAAATTACATTTGGAGGATTTTCATCATCGCCGATATTACTGACTGTAACGACATATGTTCCCCCCGAATGTGCCGCAGTGGTCAAAGTAACAATTGTCCGGGTAACATCGAGACTGACTTGTGTTATATTTACGGAGGGAGAGATCGAATAATTTTGTACATTTTGTGCTGAGGTTTGATCAAGCGGTTCACTGAATTCCAGCTCCAGCGAGGTAATATTGTTGAGTCTTGCAGCAATTAAATCGGGCGGAGTTGTATCCTCCGAAATCCATTGATATTTTTTCTGACTGTTGGCGGTAATCGTATTTCCCGCCCCATCCTGGACATTATTTACAGTCAATGTATATTCCAAACCGGAAGCGTGTTCGGCTGTATTAATCGTTATTTTTGTAAAAGTTTGATCGATACTGAGAAAATTGATCGCGATTGATGGAGAAATATTATAGTTTGACGTCTGAAGTGCAGTGGTTTGATTCAATGGCTCGCTGAATGTAACCAAAAGAAAATCGCGTGTTTTCAATTCTGCACTGACTATTGCGGGCGGAGTCTGATCTGTTCCCTGCCATGTGTAATTTATCTGAGACTGATCCATTGTATTGGGAACAGTTGCCCTGTCCCGGACATTGTTGACAGTAAGCATATAGGTGCCATTGCTGTGCTGGGTTGTTGTCAGCGTCACGGTAATCAGGTCTGTGCCAAGTTCCGCATTTTGTATAATAACCTGGGTTCCCGTATTGATACGATAATTGGTAATCAGCTCGGCAGATAATTTTTCGACCGGCTCATTAAACACAACTCGAATTCTGTCACTTTGTAAACAGGAGACAGATGTAATCATGGGTTTTTGGGTGTCGGCAACTTGATAGATCACTTCATCAGAATAATCGCTTTCGTTCCAGTTTTCATCATAGGCAGTAACGGCGAAATAGTAGGATTTACCTACTTCAAGGCCACTAACCGTATATTCTGTGACATTACCGACATCAATGACGACACCATAATTCCCGGATTGCGTTCCGTAATAAACCTGATACCCGGCCAAATCCGGTTCTGTGTTACTGTTCCAGGACACTGAGACTGATGCACTGTGCAGCAAGACAGGGATAAAGAAAATAATCAGGATTGATAAAATCCGAACGCTTGGTTTCAAGAATTGTGTTAGTCTATGCATCGATATCCCCTTTGGCATAATCAAAAACAAATTCACCAATTTTTTATCCTTTCGTCCACTATAAATTGGATCGTTAACTCTTATGGTTACTATTGCTCGATAAGCTTTTATGCAAACTGCATACCATATAGAAACAGTATTATATAAGATATTGTATTTATATTAGTTATAAATTTGATGTTTATCGTAAGTTTTAAGTTTAAGGAAAAACTTTCCTACCGTCTCATTGAACCTTTTTTCCTTAAAAAATGGGGAGCGTTTATAAAGGGGACGTGAAACCTTTCTTGACTTTTATTTTTTAATAAATTAAATTAGCAAAGAATATTTAGGAAATCCCCGGTTTTATCTTCTGCCAGAATTCCTATATCGGAAATAAAAGAATTATAAAATGGAAACAACTTTTTTGAATAAACATAACCGATTTAATAATTTTTTCGCTTCACTCTTTCCACTGTTTTGTGGCCTATTTATATTCATCCTGTATGAATTAACAAATGCAAAAGGTATTTACTGGGGAGATTCCGGTGAATTTATCACTGTTTCGAACTCGCTCGGCATTGGACATGCATATGGACATCCCCTTTTTTGGCTTGTTGGACGAATCGCAATTTTATTGAATCCTTCAAATCCTGCTTCGGCGATGAATCATCTGACCGCAGTCTTCTCCTCACTCACATGCATTATTGTGGCAATGATCTCGAGTCAATTTATTACGGTGCATATATCGAAATTATCACGGCTAATAATCATTTTCATCGTCACTGTAATTTATGGAACCGCCTCCACTGTCTGGACATATGCAACATTTACTGAGGTCTATAATTTCCAGGCTTTTTTTATCGCTCTTTCTATCTATTTCTTCAATGCGTATTTGGATCGAGGAGAAAAAATATCTCACCTATATGCTTCAGCATATTTTTTTGGAATTGCACTCACACTGGGATATTACATTGTTGTTATATTAATTTTTCCAATACTAACTTTAAAAAGATTACTCTCCCGTCCTTCTTTTATTAAACGAGATTTTTTCCTTTGTCTGCTTTTTGTTTTTTTAGGTCTTTCAATTTTTGCTTACTTACCGATACGATCCGCGCTTTCACCCATATTGGCCAGATATGATATTCATTCGTTTAAAACGTTTTTTAACTATCTGACAAGAGCAAAATATAAATCTCAGGATTCGGCAGGCAGTTACGCAATTGGCATTTCGATCGTCCAGACATTCAAGATCATAATTTTAAATCTTGGGATACCAGGTATTCTTCTTTCAATAATTGCCGGCTGGAAATTATTGAAATCAAAAAACAAATCTTCAATTTACCAGCTATTATTGGCAGCTTTGTTGTGCACAATCCTATTCGGTATTTTAATTCCAATGAATCTCAATTTCAAACAAATGGTGAATATGGATGCCTATTTTGTCCCGTGCCTCATCCTTTTTATTGCTCCACTTACTGCCGGAACAGGTCAACTAATTTTACTATTAAAAAATTGGATGAGACCTTTCATTCTGATTCCTGTATTCCTTCTTATCATCCTGCATATTCCTCATATGGATATTTCAAAAAAGAACACATCAGAAGTATTCTCCTCATATCTTTTATCCAATATCCCGGATCATTATCTAATTTATCCTGTTTCAGATGAAATCGCTTATCATTTATTTTATCTGATTTTTACCGGAAACAACGACAAAGATTTTTCAATACTTGGATTCAAAAATAATGTTGATGATTTCAATAAAATCAATTTTTCCAAAAATGATCATATACTGATTGAAATACAGGTACCCTATCTCAATACATTGTTATCTAAACTGAATTATCAAATTGCCGGTCCCTTCCTTACTTCTCCAAAAGACTCCTCTATATCACGACGTTTGGATGATGAATTCTGTCGACAATTTTCCCCTGAAAAACTTGTTTTGAATAATTTAAGCCGGATTGATCGACTTAGCCTGGCAAGACTATGGTCAAAAAGAGGAATCGCCTGCCTTTATCGGTATCGACAGTTTGTCATGGATAAAAATCCATTGAAGACCCATTATTATCAAGAGTCGCTTAAATCGTTCCAATACGCTTTTCAATTGGATGACTTTACTTTCGAGGGAGCTTTGCATGCGAGTAACACGGCTTACGTCCTTGCCACAGGAGGATTTTACAAGCAAGCCTCCCAGCTGGCCAAACAGGCATTAACATTAAATGCAAATGCAATTGAGGCACATCGTATCCTATATACACTTGCATATAAACAGAAATCGTACACGAAAGCGCTTCAACATCTGCATCAATTATCCAAATATGATCCCAGAAAAGGCGATATTTTTATTGACATGTCATGCCTTTATACCATTTTAAATCAAAAAGAAAAAGCCAGGCAGTGTTATCTGAAAGGAATCCGGCTGGGTGGAAAACCAAGACAAAAATTGCAGCCCAGACAATTTTTTTAAAACTTGACATTGAATGAGTCCGATATTTATATCAATAACTATTCCGAATAATCAGGGTGATTTTTTTACTCACTCCAAAACAGTTGAATATAATTCGGGCATCACCTTTTAGCACCACTCAGTTTAAAAACGAACCTCAACTTGTCGGGATGAAGATCAACCTTTAAAAATTCATTTTAAGATCGTCAAAAACAATACGCCTATCACTTTTAAAAAGCGCTTTATCTCACTTGACAAAGTGCGAAAAATATCGTAAACTAAATCTTTAAAATAAATTACAATTCGGAACCAAATCAGGTTAGTATTGTTGAATCTTAAGATTTACAAAATAAAAGGACATACATGAAATATAAATCTATTTTCAATTTTATTGTAATTCTCGGATTGTTGATTGCGTTTGTTGAATGTGGTAAAAACAGTAAAAATCCGGTCGGATCAAAGTATATCGAACCACGCGGGGCTGAAAAAGATACCGTATTCTACGCCTCCCCCCTCGATACATTTTATCATAATGATACTGAATGCGGTATCTCTTCTTATCTGTATCTGGGTGAAACCGAATACGTTAAAGCAAAAACGCTGATATGGTTTTCAAATCTGCCTGACAGTGGTACTTTGGACAGCGCCGTTGTGACATTGACACCAGATGAAATCATCGGACCATCGACCGGAGTGTTTACAGCATCGGTTCATCTAATTCAAAATGACTGGGATGAATACGAAACTACCTGGGAAACTTTCAAACAAGATCAGGTCGGAGAAGAAATTACAACCTTTGAACTCAATGCAGCCGAAATCGCCGCCAATCTGGATTCCTTAAAAATCACTTTTCGGATTCCAATTCTCACTGTCCAGTCCTGGATAGATACTGCTACTGCAGATAATAATTACGGAATACTTATCTCTTATGATTTATCTGATTTTGTTGTTGGATTTGACAGCCGGGCGCTGTCGGGTGGTCCCAAACTGGATATTTACGCCACACAGGACACTACCCAGTTCCACGAGACAATCTCTCCAATACAAGATGCATTTATTGCTACTTCCAAGCAAACCGAGCGTTCCGACCGCATTTTTGTTACAAATGGTTCCGCTCTCCGGTCTTTTTTAAACTTTGACGTAACATCTATTCAGGAAGACGCTACGATAAACAGAGCACTGATTGTTTTGCATGTGGATACACTTCTATCGGTCCCGGACAACAGCACATCCTTTTATATCTATACCTACCCGATCAAAAACAGTGTAATATGGCCCATTTCATCCGTCGAGCTGGATTCAACAATATCTGCACTTGGAACAGTGAGCGGTGATTCTGCTACCTTCAATATCACCTCGATTATGCAGAATTGGACATCCGGAAAATCGGAAAATTATGGCCTTATATTAAAAGGCAGCAACGAAGTGTACAATCTTCATCAGAGGGGATTTTTCAGCACGGAATCCGATTCCCTTTTACAGCCTCATCTGGAAGTTTACTATACATTGCCGCCATCAAGCCGGCTTTAAACACAAAGCACGTGATTATTTGGAGAAATCAGCATGAGACGTACCCTTCAATTTTATTTTGTTTTATTAATTTTTTTTCTATTCTCTTCTCAAATCATGGGAGGAAGCGTACTTTCATCATATGGTGTGGGTATTCCTTTTGCGTTTCCAAACGCCAGGTCAATGAGTATGGGAGGTGTGGCAATTGCTGTTCCCTCTCAATACGCAGTATCCCGGTTAAATCCTGCCGGGCTGCAGCAAATTCATAAAACCACATTGAGCCTCCAGTATTTTTATGAACAGAATAAATACAAAGATGAATCGGGAAAAGCAACCTCACAATATGCCAACTTTGATGGATTCACATTCGTATTGCCCGTCGGAAAAGGATTGGGATTCTCGGCTTCAATGAGTCCATATACCCGTGTCGATTATTATCTCAGTTTTCAACAGGAACAATCCGAAGAATTATTTATAAAATCCGTGCAGGGAAATGGAGGACTGAACACCTTTTCATTTTCAATGTTTTTTG
Organism: uncultured bacterium; assembly: GCA_964617625.1. Classification (GTDB taxonomy): domain Bacteria; phylum Zhuqueibacterota; class QNDG01; order QNDG01; family DSAB01; genus CAZTZL01. The sequence goes on along the minus strand of CAZTZL010000001.1, from coordinate 18,217 downwards.
GGATTACTCCGAAAATAGCGCTTGGTCTTTCCGGTGATTATATCTTCGGAAAAATAAATGAAGATTGGAAAGTCACCTATGAGAATACAGACTTTGTCTCGACAAGCGATTTGCTTTCAACTAAAAATAATGGATATGGCTTCACTGCGGGGATTTTGATTCATCCAATATCCGCATTGCAAGTGGGCGCAATATATCGGCCCAAAACCGACTTGGACAGTAAAACCGATACCTATTATAATTATACAACGAATGCACTTGTACATCGCGGTTCAATCAAATTGCCTTCTTCCTGGGGAGTGGGAATTTCATATGGAATTGGTCAAATCGGATTGATCGGTTTGGATTTTAATAAACAGAGTTGGTCACAACTGGAAATCAATGGTCAAACGGTTCAGCAGATCCGGGATACATATCGTGTTGCACTGGGTACAGAAGTTCACCCCTCGGAAGATGCGTTTGATCCATATTTAAAACGAATGAGTTACCGCTTTGGGATCTGCTATCAACCATTCTTCGTAAATGATTTTGATGATCAGTCGATAATGGAAAAATGGCTGACTTTTGGTGTCGGATTACCCCTGCTCTTGAATATCTCACAAATCGACATTGCACTGGGATTTGGCCAGCGTGGTTCCCTGAAGAAAAACGGCCTTTCTGAAAATTTATTCAGAATTACTCTTTCTGTTTCGGGCAGTGAGAAATGGTTCATTCGACGCTATTGATCGAAATTGAATTTTCGTTATTCGCTTACCGTCTGCACTGCCCGTTTTTATAAGGTGCAAACGAGTTGCTATTATAAAATTTTTCTTGATTTTGAATATCAGATTCTTTAAAATAAGACTTTATTAATCAAAAATTTCATTGTTTAGATTTCAAGGAGGAAAACAAGTGAATTTAAAACCAAGGATTTTTATTGTTTATGCATTATTGCTGTTTTCAATTTCAATTGCTATAATGTATCTCATTGGATGTGCCGGAACACAACCCCGGCAACTAACAATAGAGCAGCAAAAGGCAATTGATGATTCTTTACGGCAGGCGCATGAGCATCAAATCAATTTGAATTTGAGTCTGGGATACGAACGTTACAAGCAGCAAAACTGGGAAAAAGCCAAAAATTTCTTCCTTAAAGCATCCGAAATAGATACTTCCGGAATCAAAGCCAAATATCTCTATCAGTGGCTGGGAACCTGTTATGCGATGCTCAACCAACCCGACAGTGCCGAATGGGCTTACAGCCGGGGTTTGGATTTTTCTCCCGATCACGCCTATTATTATACAGCTCTGATTCACCTGTATAAAATTCAGGGTCGACTTGATGAAGGACTCTCACTTTCTAAAACACTGATCGAATTACAGCCCGATTCAGCTTCCAGTTATAAAATACGGGGTGAGCTTTACAGACTGAACCAGGACATTGAAAGCGCCGTTGATTCGTACAACAAAGCTTCCGAATTGAACCCGAAAGATCAGGAAACTCAGCAAATATTGAGTGACCTTTATAAGCAACGGGGGGACATCACCGAATTGATCGCTACGCTGGAAAAAGTTGTCGAACAGATATCAGACAATACAAACAAGCGAATCGAACTGGCAAAAGCATACACACAGATCGGTGAATATACAAAAGCTGTCGAACAACTGCAATTTGTCATCTCAAAAGAACCTGAAAATATTCCTGCTCTTGAACTTATTGGTGATGCCTATCAGAATCTAAAACAATACAGCAATGCTATTTCAACCTACAAAAAGATTTTAGGGATCCAGATAAACGATAAAAAAAATCTATGCAATCTGGCCATGAGCTATTCTGGTGCCGAACAGTATACAACCGCACTAACTCAGGTTCAAAAAGCACTGTCTATCGATCCCGGTTACGGTCTTGCCTATTTAACCAAGGGTATGATATACGAAAATGCTGCGGATAAATGCGTTGCAAAGAGAGACGGCAAAATTTCTTTTGACGACAAACTCGTTTATAAAATGGCTTACGACGAATATCAAAAAGCTAAAAAAGATATGCAATGGAAATTTGATGCCAACAAACGGATCGAATATGTGGAATTAAGCATACCTAAAAGAGAAGATTATTTCATGCATAAAAACCAGACCAAACCACGTGGTGAATGTTATAACTGGATTCAGTAGTGAGGAAAATAAAAAATGAGCGTTGCAATCGGCTCTGATCATGCAGGTTATCAATTAAAAGAACGAATAAAAAAATATCTCGATCAATCTCATATCGAATATAAGGATTTCGGCACCTATTCAACAGAATCGGTAGATTACCCGGATATTGCGATTCAGGTTGCAAAAAACGTTTCAGAAGGAAAATCGGAACGGGGCATCCTGATCTGCTATACGGGAATAGGTATGTCGCTGGTTGCAAACAAAGTTCCACATATTCGTGCAGCTCTTTGTATTTCGCCGGAGATCGCCAAACTCGCAAGAGTTCATAACGATGCCAACATTCTCGCGTTGGGAAGTCTCGAAACCGATCAACAACACATTGATGAAATTGTAAAAAACTTTCTCGAAACTCCATTCGAAAAAGGCGGACGACACGAGAGAAGGGTCAAAAAGATACACGACTTGACCGGTGTTTAGTCTTATATTTTAAAATAGAATTCCAGAATTCCAGGCCAAATGGGACGTATATCCCATTTGGCACATTATATTAGTAACCCTTATAACATGAGGAATGGTTGTGGAGAATTTAAAAAAAATGGATCCGGAGATATATCAATCGATTCAATCCGAAATTGCTCGTCAAAACGACAAGATTGAGCTGATTGCCTCTGAAAATTTTGTGAGCATGGCGGTTCTTGAGGCCCTTGGAAGTGTTATGACCAATAAATACGCGGAAGGTTACCCTGAACATAGATATTACGGTGGTTGTGAATTTGTCGATCAGGCGGAAAACCTGGCAAGGGAAAGGGCAAAACAGCTTTTCAAATGTGACTATGCCAATGTTCAGCCGCATGCCGGTTCCCAGGCAAATATGGCCGCCTATATGACTTTTATTGAACCAGGAGATACAGTGCTCGGTATGGATCTGGCTCACGGCGGACATTTGACCCACGGCAGTCCGGTGAATTTTTCCGGCCAGCTGTATAATTTTGTCTCTTATGGAGTAAAACAGGAAACCGGCACAATCGATTACGATCAGGCGTATCGGATGGCACAACAGCACAAACCCAAACTCATTGTTACCGGAGCCAGTGCCTACCCTCGTTTTATCGATTTTGAAAAATTCAGAGAAATCGCCGATAAAACCGGGGCGTATCTCATGGCTGATATTGCTCATCCTGCGGGGCTTGTAGCTGTCGGACTTCATCCGGACCCGCTCCCCTACTGCGATATTGTAACAACCACGACGCATAAGACGCTTCGCGGCCCCCGGGGAGGAATGATTCTTGTGGGAAAAGACCGGGAAAACCCGATGGGAATTCAGGCGCCGAAAACCGGAAGGACAAAAATGCTGTCGGAAGTCATTGACAGCAAAGTCATGCCTGGCATGCAGGGCGGACCGCTGATGCATGTTATCGCTGCAAAAGCAGTCGGATTTCTCGAAAATTTGAATCCCTCATACAAATCCTATTGTGAGCAAATCATAAAAAATGCCAAAGTTTTGGCAGAAAGGCTTGCCTCGTACGGATATCATCTTGTGTCCGGCGGCACAGACAATCATTTAATACTTCTGGATCTCTCGTCCAGGGGAATTTCTGGTAAAGCTGCTGAAAAAGCACTTGAACTTGCAGGAATTACCGTCAATAAAAACATGGTGCCCTTCGACAAAAAAAGTCCTTTCATTACAAGCGGCATCAGAATCGGAACGCCTGCCATGACCACAAGAGGAATGAAGGAAAACGAAATGTCCCTGATTGCGGAATTGATCCATCGCACATTATCCGATATTGAAAATGAAGATGCGATCTCGAACATAAAAACCGAAGTGATTGAATTGTGTGAACATTTCCCGATTTACAAGGAACTTCGATAAACAATTGATTTTAAATATAGAGTGAACCGGACACCTCAATGAAACACTCACGTCCTTCGTGGGATGATTACTTTTTGGAAATTGCCAATCTCGTCTCGACACGCTCCACCTGTCTGAGACGAAAGGTAGGCGCGGTCATTGTCAAGGACAAACGCATTCTCGCAACAGGATACAACGGCGCTCCACAGGGGCTTGCTCATTGTTTGGATATTGGCTGTTTGCGGGAAAAGCTGAATATTCCGCACGGTGAGCGCCACGAGCTTTGCAGGGGAATCCATGCCGAACAAAACGCCATTATTCAAGCGGCCACATCCGGAACCAATATTGATAACAGTATTCTTTATTCCACACACTTCCCTTGTTCACTTTGCATTAAAATGATTATCAATTCTGGGATTCGTAAAATATTTTACCTCGAAGGCTACCCGGATGATCTGGCCAAAACACTGAGCGGGGAAGCCGGGCTGGAAATGATCCAGTCAAAATTGAATAAGGACGGATCCAATTGAGATGTCCTTTCTGCGGTCAAAGTGACGATAAAGTGATCGACACCCGATCCCGGAATAACAATAAAGTGATTCGCAGACGACGGCAGTGTTTAAACTGCAGCAAACGGTTTATTACTGTTGAACAAATAGAGAACAAATCAATTTCTGTCATCAAATCAGACGGACGAAGAGAACCTTATGATCGGGACAAAATAATGCGGGGCATTCAAATCGCCTGCATCAAACGCCCGGTTTCAATAGATCAAATCGAATCGCTTGTTGAAAAAATCGAATCGGACATCGAAGCCGATTTTGTTAAAGAGATCGAATGCAGAAAAATCGGAGAACTTGTATCCAAATATTTAAAGAAACTGGATGAAGTTGCATACGTCCGATTTGCTTCAGTCTATCGTAAATTTGAAGACAAAGAAGAATTTCTGAAAGAGCTCAAACAGCTGAAAAAGAAATGACAATGGATACCCTTTAAACGATTGGATTTTCAACGGAGAATAAATGGCAGTCAATAAAACTTTTAAAGGAGGAGCGCATCCTCCGGAAAACAAACATCATACAGAAGGAAAGGCCATTGACAATTTTCCTGTTCCCGAAAAAGTAATTATTCCCCTTCAACAACACATTGGAAGCCCGGCAGAAATTTTAGTTGAAAAAGGAGATACAGTCCAGACGGGACAGATAGTCGCAAAAGCGACCAAATTCGTATCCGTTCCTGTTCATGCGACTATTTCCGGCACCGTAACTGCAATTGACAAACATCCCCATCCGCTTGGAACAGACATGCTCTCTGTGATTATTGAAGGCAACGGCAATGACTCCTGGATGAACACGATCAAACAAAATCCCGATTATCTTGATCTTCCCGTCGATAAAATGAAAAACCGTATTCAAAAAGCAGGTATTGCAGGCATGGGCGGAGCCGCCTTTCCGACTCATGTCAAACTATCCCCCCCTCCGGAAAAACCCATTGAAATTTTAATTCTCAACGGCGTGGAATGCGAACCCTATTTGACTGCGGATCATCGTCTCATGTTGGAAAATCCGGATGAAATACTTAACGGACTGCGAATTTTAATGAAGATTTTAAATGCAAAACGAGCCATTATCGGAATCGAGAAAAACAAACTCGATGCAATTCGCCTGTTCCAGAAAAAGATCAAATCCAGAAAAAAAATATCGGTACTGCCTTTGAAAGTTAAATATCCTCAGGGAGCGGAAAAACAGCTCATTCGCGCTGCTACAGGACGGGAAATTCCTTCAGGCGGTCTACCCATGGATGTGGGGTGCCTTGTGCAGAATGTGGGTACCGCTTTTGCAATTTACGAGGCAGTTTCATCAAACAAACCATTAATCGAAAGAGTGATTACAGTAGCCGGACCTGGCGTTAAAGAGCCAAGGAATCTCAGGGTCCGTATTGGAACACCTTTTAAATCTCTTATCGAATACTGCGGCGGGTATAGTAATTCAGCTGTAAAGTTGATCAATGGCGGACCTATGATGGGAATTGCCCAATACAGCGATGACGTCCCTGTTATCAAAGGCACTTCCGGAATACTGGTTCTGGATTCAAAAACTGCCTTTCATCGCGATGAACACCCGTGTATCCGCTGCGCCCGGTGCATTGATACCTGTCCAATGCATCTGGTGCCCACTGAACTGGCATCGCTTGTCAAACATGAAAAATACGACCAGGCAGCCCGTATTGGATTATACGATTGCATTGAATGCGGGACCTGCGGATTTGTCTGCCCTGCGAATATTCAGCTTGTTCACTATATCAAATTGGGAAAAGCCATCTTACATGAAAAACAAAAAATATCTGAACAATCGGCATGAACGAAGGAGCATACCGAATGATAGATAAATTTTACCTCTCTTCTTCACCCCATATTAAAGACCGGGACTCAATACCCAAAATTATGTATTCCGTAATTGCAGCGCTTGTCCCCGCAGGCATGGGTGCTGTTTATTTCTTTGGAATTCAGGCATTGTGGATTATTTTAATTGCTTCGGCGGCATCCATTTTGACCGAACTGCTTTGTCAGTTGATCATGAAACGGCCCGTGACTATTTCGGATGGAAGCGCCTGGCTCACGGGCATCCTCCTTGCGTACAACCTTCCTTCTGATATTCCGTTGTGGCTGCCAGCGATAGGCGCATTTTTTGGTGTTCTTGTGGGCAAACAGCTTTTCGGCGGCCTGGGATATAATCCGATGAATCCCGCTCTGATCGGCCGCGCTTTTCTTATGGCCTCCTGGCCGACATACATGACCGTGTTTCATGCCGTTCCTAAAAACGGCACGATCTCTGGAATTGATATCATCACTTCCGCCACACCACTGGCTGTTTTTCGTCATGCCCGCGAAATTATTTCTCACAGCACAGCTTATTCAACCGATCAAGTCATTCAGGCCCAGGATACAATTTCTCAGTTGTATAATGCCCAAGCAGACCTTTTTTTTGGAAGAATCGGCGGGTGCCTCGGCGAAACATCGGCCTTTCTTCTTCTGATCGGCGCTGTCTTTTTAATGTATAAAAGAATCATCGGATGGAAAATTCCTTTTTCTTATATAGCAACAGTCGCGCTGCTCACATGGTTTTTTGGAGGAACAGAAGGCCTGACCACAGGGAATTTTCTTTTTCATATTCTTTCAGGCGGTCTGATCTTGGGCGCCTTTTACATGGCTACTGATATGGTTACTTCGCCGGTAACATTTAAAGGCCGGTTTATTTTTGGTATCGGCTGTGGAATTATTACAGTAATTATCCGCCTCTGGGGAGGCTATCCCGAAGGCGTGAGTTATGCAATATTATTGATGAATTTGACAACTCCTCTTATCGATAAATATACAAGATCCAGAATCTTTGGAGGAAGATAAAATCATGAAAGACATCGCCCAATTTGCGGCAACATTGACGCTCGTGGCTTTAATTACAGCCGGATCTCTTGCCTGGGTGAATAAAATCACAAAACCTAAAATCGTCGAGCAGCAGAAAAATGAACTCACAGAAGCGCTTTCTTCAGTTCTGCCCGATTGTATCGATGGGTCTATTGTTCCCGTTAAGGAAAATGATCATATTTTATATTATCTCGGATATCGTGACAAAGAACAAACCCGACTCATCGGATATGCATTTCTTGCGGAAGGCAGGGGTTATTCTAGTACGATCAGAACACTTGTTGGAATGGACACATCCTGCACCATTTATGCAATAAAAATTCTGTCACAACAGGAAACTCCCGGATTGGGAAGTATTTGCGAGGAAGTTCGGTCTGGTGAAACCAAACCGTGGTGGCAAGCACAATTTACAGGAAAAACTGCAAAAGGAATCGCAGTAGATAAAGACAAGGGGGAGATTGTATCTATTACAGGAGCGACGATCACATCCCGGGCAATTACCAATTCCATTGCTGAGTCCGTGAACCGTTTATTTGAACAGCCCGGTTCAAACGACATAGACAAATAGAAACGAATGAGGAAAAAATGTCCGCCGGAAAAGAATTCATCAAAGGTGTATACAAGGAAAATCCAGTATTTCGTCTAATGCTGGGACTTTGTCCTACGCTGGCAACTTCATCTTCAGTAAACAATGCCGTCGGTATGGGAGCTTCCGTTATTTTTGTTCTGGTTTGCTCAAACTTCATCATCTCTTTGATCAACCGATGGGTTCACCCAAAAATCAGAATTCCAATTTTTATCATGATTATTGCCACATTTGTGACAATTGTGGATCTTGTGATGGCGGGATTTTTTCCTGCGCTGCACAAATCTCTAGGACTTTTCATTCCTCTGATCGTTGTGAATTGCATTATACTGGGACGCGCCGAAGCTTTCGCCAGCAAGCATGGGTCAATATACTCAATACTGGATGGACTCGGCATGGGTTTCGGTTTCATGCTTGCTATCGTTATCATCGCCACATTTCGGGAAATATTGGGGAACGGAACCTGGCTTGGTCTTTCTGTTTTAGGTAAAAACTATCAACCCGCTCTTTTAATGATTCTGCCTCCGGGTGCCTTTTTGATGATTGGAATTCTGATCGGTTTTTTCAACTGGTTCGAACATCGTCGAACTATTTCACGGTCATCTCAAACATAAGGAACCAGCATGGAAATACAATCTCTTTTAATCATTACAATCAGCGCTATTTTTATATCGAATTTTGTTCTGAGCCGCTTTCTTGGGCTATGTCCGTATATCGGGGTTTCCAATCAACTGGATTCTGCAATCGGCATGGGCATGGCTGTCATTTTTGTTATGAGTCTTGCATCCGTAGTGACTTGGACAATTTACAATTTTTTCCTCATCCCCTCGGATTCCAATCTGCTTTTTCGAATCTTCATGCATAGCCAGGGATCTCCTCCTGATTTGAGCTATCTCCGTACAATTACTTTTATCCTTGTCATTGCAGCACTTGTACAATTCGTGGAAATGGTCATTCAAAAAGTAAGCCCGGGACTTTATCGTTCTCTCGGTATCTATCTGCCCTTGATAACGACCAATTGTGCAGTACTCGGTGTTTCGATTTTAAATATTGATTCGGAATATAATTTCATGCAGAGCCTTATCAATGGTTTTGCTTCGGGAATAGGATTCACGCTTGCTCTCGTTCTCATGGCGGGTCTTCGGGAAAGACTGGACTTTGCAAACATTCCCAGAGCAATGAAAGGCGCACCCATCGCTTTTATCATGGCAGGATGTATGTCCCTTGCTTTTATGGGCTTTTCCGGTTTAAAAATCGGTTGACCTCATTTTATTCTTTTAGATAAATGCCTGGTAATTCGAAATCAAAATCCAAGAAAACGACCCGAAGCGAAATGCCGTTTCTTGACCATCTCGAGGAACTCCGTTGGCGTATTCTTAAAAGTCTTGGTTCTGTTTTTCTTTTTACGATTATTGCGTTTCCATTTACAGGTTTTTTGCTCGACTTCCTCACTCTCCCAAACAGTCATTTAAGTGAACCCGCCAAATTGATATTTCTGAAACCTACCGGCATGCTCATGGTTCGACTGGAAATCGCTATTGCTTCGGGTATTCTTGTCTCATTGCCGGTACTTCTTTACCAACTCTGGATGTTTATTTCTCCTGGCTTATTGTACAAAGAGAAACGATTTATTCTTCCTGCGATTTTCGCAACAACTTTTTGTTTTTTGCTTGGGGCCGCATTTGCTTATGGCATTCTAATACCAATGGTCTTACCTTTTCTTTTTAACATGGGAACAAAATCTATTAATGCCAATATCAACATCACTGAATACATGAGTTTTGTTCTCCGGTTGATTCTAGTGGCAGGATTAATTTTCGAATTGCCGATCCTCTCTTTTTTCCTTACAAGAATTGGTCTTCTTACACCTGCATTTTTAAAAAAAGTCCGCCCGTACAGTATCGTAATTATCTTTATATTTTCGGCCATCGTAACCCCCCCGGATCCAATGAGCCAAATACTTATGGCTCTTCCGTTACTCATTCTTTACGAAATCAGTATATGGATCTCTTATATTGGATATCGGGCTAAAGAAGAAAAAAATCAGGAAACCAAATAAAAAAAGGCCGTTGCATAAACAACGGCCTTTTCCATTTTTGTAAGATAAAATACTGTTATAAGCGACCCAGATAACGCATGGCCTTGGGCGCATATTCACTGTCAGGATACCGGCTCATCAATTCCTGAAATTGCTCTCTCGCCCGATCCGTATTTCCCAATTTCATCTGGCACAATCCATTCATAATCAATGCGTCGTCAAATTTGTAGGAGGATTTGTACCTCATCACGGCGTTGAAGTATTCGATAGCCTGCCTGTAATTGCCCATCGCATTGTAACTCTCTCCGATCCAGTATTGACAATTACTTGCCAGACGGTTATCCGGATTTGTACTTAAAAGCTGTTCGAATAGTTGGACCGCATCCTTATATTTATGCGCGTAAAATGTTTGTAAAGCAACTTCATAATTTTGTTTAAATACTTCTTCATTCTCAACGCCAAAGGAACCTTTTTTATATCCTGTATATTCACCTGCAACAGTGCTTGATAAATCAGCAATTGCTTTTTCAGTTGCAGCAACACGTTCCTCAAGTGATTCCATTTCATTCAGTTTCGAGTTCATATTGCTTTTCACATTGTCAATTTTTTGCATCATCTGGCCTTTTTCTGTATCCGGATAAGTCGTTTCGTTAGTTGCACTTTCAGAAGCTTCCGGTTCGAAAAGAAGCGCGAGAGCATCTTCGTCCTCATCACCGCTGCTTGTATTCTTTTCATTAAAGAGTTCATCCAATGAAGCGATTTCCCCATTGTCTAATGGATATTCCATTTCTTCTCTTTTTATGGGTCGATCTCCCCTGGGGATCGCATAACTCAGACCGGCTTTCCCGACATAATAAACAGGTTTCTCATCAGCATCAGACGAGAGAATATAACGATAATCTGCTGTGAGATGGAATGTCCACGCTTCATTGATCGGATATTCAATACCACCGCCGACAAAAACACCACCATCAAAATACGGATCTGTGGACCCCAACCCCTTTATTTCAGTTGAATGCCTGAATACGCACAATCCGCCATAGAGAAAAGGTAAAATCGTGCTTCCTTCGCTCAGTTTATAGGCTGCTTTGACTTCCAAATCCGGAAGAAGTGTCGTTTTAAAGTTCTCCCACGTGAGTATTTTATCATAAATAGTACTGATACCCAAACCGGCGGTTACAAAAATCTTGGGTGACGCATTGTATTTTACAAAGAATTCAATTCCCGGGCCTATTCCACTGCTGCCAATTTGTGACGCATCCTGGCGTGTGCCAACCAGTCCCCCACCCACTGCATCCGGTCTTCCTAAATTCATGGATGCCTTGACTGCACTGCCGCTCATAAAAATGAGAAGCACAATAAAGCAATAAAAACGTTTCATAATTCTATCCTCCCTAAGACGATTCTATTTTTAAGGCGCAAATATAATTTAAATGAACAGCTGCAAATATATTGCCAAAAACTATATAAGTAAACCGTTATTACCTTACACTTAAAATAATCAGTGGTTTAGAAACTTATTTTGTTAATAATTAATGAGTATTTAAATTTATGGAGGTGATTGATATTCTATCACCCCTAAGAGCGCTTTTTTCTCAAAAAGAAACATTCACTTACAGCTTAAATATCTGTAATTCAATTAATTTAAATTTATAATAGATTTTTTAAAAAATCAAGTGAAAAATGAGCGTTTTATAAATACACTCCAAATATCAATCCCCAATTTAATACGTCCGTAATTGCTAAAAATGTGTATTCAATATTGAAACCAAAAAACCATGGCCATTTATAATTGAATACTTTAGAGATACTTTATGATCGAAAACAAATTGTACTTTGTCGCATCATTATTATTTTATTGATTCAAAACGATTCAATTCCCTGTTTTTCCTGACATGTTCAGGATGAAATATCTGACCGTTCATAACAATATAAATTCCATGCGGTAGTAATTGAATTGCAACCACGGCACTTCCAATGTTGAATGACGCATCACTGGTTTTGGAACGTGCAGGTTCGATGGCTCCTGTGAGCACAATTGTTTTATCCGTTATTGTCATTAAAGATTTTGCGGTCTCTATCATTGTATCCGTGCCATGAGTGATTATAATGTGAATACATGGCTCGGATCGTATTTTTTGTTCGATGTGGCGCCGATCATCATCGGTCATGTCCAGACTGTCTTTTTTAAGCACGGATTCACACTCAAATTCCAGACTGGTATTCGCTTCACGAAGAATGGTAATAACCTGAGGTTCCCCGACTTCGTAAATACTTTTCTGATCAAAATAGATTTTGTCTATTGTCCCGCCGACAGAGAATATTTTAATCTTCATAACAAGTTTATCTGCCCCCCAAAAAAATACCTTATAATCTATTTTATTTACTCAAAATTTTTAATTGCCATTTTCATTTTACAAATTAAATTGCAGGATTCAATTAAACAATCTTATATCCGATATTCCTCAAAAAAGACTTGCGTTTTTTTACATCCTCTTCCCCTTCAACCCCCAGCGGACTTTGTCCGTCCACAACACCAAGGATTCCACGTCCCAAATCTGTCTTAGCAACAAGCACTTGTGTTGGATTGGCTGTCGCGCAAAAAATCCGGCACACTTCATTAAGATTTTTAATTGTGGGCAGCACATTGATTGGAAAACAATTTTTTAGAAACAATATAAAGGAATGGCCAGCTCCGATATGAAGCGCATTTTTTTCGGCCAGTGCAATCATATCTCCATTTGTTCCTGTCAGGCGGACAAGACAAGGTCCGGAAGCTTCACAGAATGCGAAACCAAACTGAATTCCCGGTACAGTTGCTACAAGCGCTTCATGGATATCCTCGACAGTTTTAACAAAGTGAGATTGTCCAAGAATAAAATTTAAGTCATCCGGTTTTTCGATTGCAACAATTTCGATATCCATGTCATTTTCCTCCGGCTGCATTAAATAACATTTTAATCATAGTTGATGGATTTTTCCAGCCAATTCCCAATACCCAGCAACTCTCCCTCTCCAAATGGTTTGCCGGTAATTTGGATACCAATGGGCAGACCCGATTGGTCTTTACCGGCAGGAATTGAAATGGCCGGCACACCGGCAAGCGGTGCAGTGACAGTATAGATATCATAAAGATACATACTGAGAGGATCATTGACATTTTCACCGATTTTAAAAGCCGTGGTCGGCGTTGTGGGGCTCAATATAAAATCACAAGTCTGGAACACATTCTCAAAATCCTTTCGGATTAATGTGCGTACTTTTTGTGCTTTTCGATAATAGGCATCATAATATCCTGCAGAAAGCACATACGTACCCAGGATAATCCTTCTTTTCACTTCATCTCCAAATCCATAATTTCTGGAATCGGCATACATGGCTTCAAGAGTCTTCGCGTCGGGAGACCTGAATCCGTATCGAACACCATCGAAGCGGGAAAGATTGGAAGATGCTTCCGCCGTGCAGATTAAATAATAGGCAGCGATACCGTATTCCGTGTTCGGAAGAGAAACTCCACGAATCTTCGCTCCACCCTGTTTGAGAAGATCGACAACCTCCTCTATTTTTTTTCGTATTTCATCGTTCAATCCCTCCCCAAAATACTCACTGGGAAGCCCGATTGTCATTCCCTGCACATCCCTGTCTAAAAAGGAATTGTATTCGGGGACAGGAACATCCGAGGAAGTCGAGTCTTTCGAATCACGTCCGGCAATAACCTGAAGGAGTGCGGCTGTATCGGCGACTGTATTTGAAAAAGTTCCTATCTGGTCAAGCGAAGAGGCAAAAGCAATCAAACCGTAACGGGAAACCCTTCCGTACGTCGGACGCAATCCGACAACACCGCACAAAGCAGCCGGTGTCCTGACAGAACCGCCTGTATCGGAACCCAGCGCAGTCATGGCCAGTCCTGCAGCAACAGCCGCTCCGGACCCTCCACTGGAACCGCCGGGAACGCGTTCCAGATCATGCGGATTTTTCACCGGTCCAAAAGCGGAATTTTCGTTGGAGGATCCCATACCGAATTCATCCATATTGGTCTTGCCGATAATAATGGCATCTTCCGCTTCCAGTCTTTTAATCACGGTTGCATCATAAGGAGACATAAAATTTTCGAGTATTTTCGAACCGCATGTGGTTGGTGAATCCTGCATTACCAGAATGTCTTTTACACCGATGATCATCCCCGCTAATTTTCCTGCTTTCCCATCATGAATATTGCGGTCCACCTGCTCTGCCCTGTTAATGGCACGATCCTCAAAAACGGACAAAAACGCATTGAGATGTGCATTGTCCCTGACTTTTTCAAGATAGGCTTTTGTTAATTGAACACAGCTGATATCCTGATTTAAAATCTTCTCTTTTACAGATAAATAATCCCGTTCCGAAATACTCAAAACATCTCCTCATTCATTATTCTTTTGATCGGATGAAAACTACCCTTTTTTTTCTTCATCATTTTTGTCGATCTCTTTCATCTCCTTTTCGACATTTTTTGTAGCATCCTTGAATTCACGAATACCTTTGCCAAGCCCTCTTGCAAGCTCTGGAAGTTTTTTAGCGCCAAAAAGCAACAGTACAACCAGAAGAATAATCAAGAGCTCCGGCATTCCAATCGATCCTAATCCCATAATATTTGCCTCCTAAACAATCTATTATCATCCACGTAAATCATCTTCTTCATCGTGAAGAATTTTTCGAACCTCATCTCTTGCTTCGCTTGTGTTTTTTTGAAATTGTCGGTATCCCCTGCCAAGATTTCTGGCAATTTCAGGGAGTTTCTTCCCCCCAAATAACAGCAAAACCACAAGTAAAATGACTAAGAGTTCACCCATGCCGATTGATCCAAACATGGCAGTCTATAAAACCTTTCTTACTTTATTGGAATAAAAAGTTCGGAAAGTTGAGTTTCTCCCTTCGCCAAAGCGATCACCCAGTGCACAAAACCCAAAACAATATACAGGGTGAGCAGTGGAAACAAACTGATTTGCGGCTGAACAGCCATGATTAGCACAGCAATCAGTAATCCGGCTGATTGGATACCTTTCATCCATCCATTTTGAAAATGGAGCTTTGGCCAGTCGTAGTGAATTGTACTGACCATCATTAGCGCAATAAGAAATACCAGAACCAATGGAACCACTGAACCCATATCAATATCAAAATAATTTTTAAAAAGCCAAAAAGCCGCGATGGTCATCCCCGCCACTGGAATCGGAAGCCCGACATACCCCTGGCTGCGATTGCCTGCTTGCTGCACATTAAACCGGGCCAGACGGTATGCCCCGGCGATCACATACAAAAAACAAAGGAGCAGCCCGATCACAGATAACTTGTTCAGGACATCGGCATAAATCAGAAATGCCGGTGCAATTCCAGTCGATAGGACATCCGCCAAAGAATCCAGTTCTGTACCAAAACAGGTTTCAGAGCCTGTCCAGCGAGCCAGCTTCCCATCCATCCCGTCGGACAGAACTGCCAAGATAATAAACCAGGCTGCCGTGTACAGATTACCCTCGTAAATTTTCACGATCGCCAGAAAACCCCAGAAAAAATTCAGTAATGTAAAAAAACTGGGAATGTAGAGATATTTACGCACTTTAAACAGCCTCACCGATGACGCTTTCTCCCGCCTTCAACCGGTCACCCACGGTCACATATAACTTAACAGACATAGGGAGATAAAGTTCCACCCTTGACCCGAATTTAATCATTCCAAACCGTTCCCCTCTTGCGACAGACTGTCCGGTTTCCAATCGACAAATAATACGTCTGGCAATCATCCCTGCGATTTGTATCAGAAATATACTTCCGATTTTACTTTCGATTCCGATCACCATTTGTTCGTTTTTTTTTGATGCGGATGAAACAAAGGCCGGATAAAACCGACCTGGAAAATATTGTAAAAATTTTATCCGTCCGTTTATGGGAATCCGGTTGATGTGAACATCCCACAGGGATAAAAAAATTGCCACACGTTTGAATTTGCCCTCACAATATGGCAATCGACCGATTGTGCTGACCTGAACAACACGGCCATCAGCAGGAGATAAAATCAGACTCTCCTTTTGTGTAATAGTACGTTCCGGGTTTCTGAAAAAATATAGTGTAAAAACCATTAAAACCAGGGAAATCGTCAGACAACTCCAGAGAACAAAAGTTGCTCTCCCCAGCCCCAGAATCAATAACAAAAAAACAACCAACAGTTCGACACCAAAAACAGGTACGGATTCCCTGCTGATTTTCCATCTCATGATTTAGTGATCCTTTTTCCCAGATCTTCGCAGATGGCAGCTGGATCTCCTTTATCCAGATTAAACCGGTCGTAATCCAGTTTCCCGTCTGCCTGTATATTCCATAACAGACAGGTCTGAGGGGAAACCATGTTCCCGATAAGGAGCTGATCCTGGAATCTGCCGAACTCCAGACAAAAATGAGCAAGCTTTAAATTCCGGCGTTCAAAATAATCTTTCAGAACAGCATTGATCTTTCTCGATATTTGATCGATCATTTGAATTTCTTCCGGCATTGCTATTTCGAACGCACAGGCATGATCCGAGTTGATCATGATCTCCTTCGATTTCTCGTCATTTATATAAAATTCCAAAACCGGACAGCGAAGCTCTTCACCCTCTTTCATTTTAAACCGCCTGCTGAAACTCTCCGACGAAAAATTCCAGAGAATCAATTTAACGGGAATCATTTGTAAATTTTTTACGAGCACTTCATTCGGCTTGAGCACCTTTGTCAAATAAGTATGTACATTATACCCTTCAAGAAACTTGAAAAGTTTTTTGGTGATCGCCGTTACATTCTGGCCCAAATTCTTAATCGTCTTCGTTTTGCTTCCGCCAATGGCAATCTCATTTTTAAGAATAATGATATTATGCTCCGGGTCATTCGTCGAATATATTTTCTCCGACAGTCCTTCAACCAATATTTTTCCCTTCCTGTATTCCAAATCACTTCTCCCTTCTAAAATCCATGGATAGGATTTTCTCTCTACAGGTCAATCCTCCTAAAAATACGATCAACATTACGCAGTTGATTTTTTAAATCAAAACACTTTTCGATTTCATCTTTTGACAGGGTTTTCCCAATAACCGGGTCATTGAGTACAACCTGTTTAAAATCATTCCCGGATTTCCAGCACTGCATGGCCTGATTCTGAACGAGTGTATAGGCCTCCTCCCGTGTCATTCCTTTTTTCGTCAGAGCGAGCAAGAGTGATTGAGAAAAAATCAATCCGCCGGTGAGATCAACATGTTCTTTCATTTTTTCAGGGTACACAATTAATTGATCGATCAGGCGAATGGCTTTCCGAAGCATGTAATGAAGCAGGATCGTGCTGTCCGGAAGGATAACCCGTTCGACGGAGGAATGGGAAATGTCCCGTTCGTGCCACAGTGCAACATTTTCAAGTGCAGCCATTGCATTCGACCGGACCAGCCTGGCCAATCCGGTGATGCGTTCACATGTGATCGGATTCCTTTTGTGCGGCATCGATGAAGAACCTTTTTGCCCTTTTGAAAAATATTCTTCGGCTTCTAAGACTTCGGTTCTTTGAAGATGCCTGATTTCAATCGAAATTTTCTCCAAAGTTGCAGCAATAACAGCCAGCGTGGTCATGAAATGGGCATGACGGTCCCGCTGAATCACCTGCGTCGATACCGGAGCCGGTTTGAGACCCAATTTTTTACAGACAGCTTCTTCGACATCGGGATCAAGATAGGCGAATGTGCCGACAGCTCCGGAAATTTTCCCCACGGCGATTTGTTCGATGGCGCTTTCCATGCGTTCAATATTTCGGCGCGTTTCATCGTACCACAGGGCCATTTTCAGGCCGAACGTTGTGGGTTCGGCGTGAATGCCGTGGGATCTTCCCATACAAACCGTATGCTTGTGTTCAACCGCTCTTTTTTTCAGAACCTTCCGCAGTTCCGCGAGATCATCTAGAATGATCGCGCCGGATTCCTTAAGCTGGAGAGAAGTGGCTGTGTCCAGCATATCGGAAGAGGTCATGCCCATGTGAATATAGCGTGAAGACGGACCTACATACTCGGCCACACTGGTTAAAAAAGCGATGACATCATGTTTGACCGTGGCTTCGATTTCATCGATTCTTTTGCTGTCGAAATCCGCCTTCTCCCGGATTTCCTTCCAGGCATTTTGGGGGATTTCACCCTT